>JBFLXP010000219.1:0-5547 GCA_040757315.1 Nitrospirota bacterium | reverse complement strand
TTAGAAGAGCAGGGGGTATCATTAAAATCTGCTACAGAGCCATTTGATACGCTGACATCCCACGGGAAGTTGCAATTCCAGATCCTCGGAAGCTTTGCAGAATTTGAACGTAACAGAATAAAAGAGAGAGTATTCCCCGGGATGGTGAAGGGTGTCAAGGATGGTAACTGGCAGGGAGCAAGGTACGCACCTTATGGTTATTTTTACGATAAAAAAGAAAAAGTACTTAAGATTGTAAAAGAAGAGGCGGAGGTCGTTGAGAAAATATTTAACCTCCGAATGGAAGGATTAAGTCAAAGAAAAATAGCGCTTAACATCCAGTCGCAGGGCAAGAAAAACCGCGCCGGTAAGCCGTTCCCTATGTCCTTGGTTGGATCCATTCTGAATAACCCTATATATACCGGCAAAATAGTTTGGAATCGTTGCGGCTACGACAAGAAACTTAAAGTTGGCAAGACATATAAGTACGCAAGGAAATCAGTAGATGAAATGGTGGAAGGGAAGGGTAGGCATGAACCAATAATAACTGAAGAAATGTTTGATGCTGTCCGGGGTATTGAAGAAACTGAAAGAAGAATGATGCCTGCATCCCTAAGTAGACAGAAGGATAACGATCACATATTGTCTGGTTTGATTATCTGTGGTGTATGCGGTGAACCATTTTATGGTTTCTCAGTCATATCGAATCCGAAAACAGGCATGAAGAAGAGAAGATACCGGTGTGCAACTTACAGCAAATATGGGAAAAATTGTGATCCTGATACGTTGACTATATCAGCCGAGAAGGTCGAATCATATGCGATAGAAACGCTCAGGAAAATAATGGGACACCCGGATGTGACAAATGATTGCATCGACGATTTTGCTGAGACGTTTATACGAGAAAATTGCCCAGATGTTAATGCTAAGCTTTTACATCTTGAGAATAAGTTAGCTACAAATAAGGAATATCAGCAAAGACTTTTGAACGATGTAATAATCAAATCGTTCTCGCCCGATGTAATTGCAAAGAAGAACTATGAACTTCTGATGGAGGAAAAAGCCTTAAATCATGAGATAGGAAAAGTCAGGGGGAAAGTATCAGAAATCAATGTCTCTATTAGACATGCCCAGGCTTTAATGAATGTACTGGGGAATATAGAAGAATATTGGAGTCAAATACCTGCTTCGGAGAAAAAAAATCTTATGAGGTCGTTCATCAAGCAGATTACGGTAAGAAAAGGAGCAATAAGCGGGATTGAGTTATGTTCACCATTTAATAAAATTATAGAGGAAATCAATGGAAAAGAAGAAGACTCTTTACATAAGAACCTTCGGTTGTCAGATGAATGTTCATGACTCCGAAAAGATGCTGGGCCTTTTGCATGAGGAGGGATACACCGCAACAGACAATCCCCTTAAGGCGGATATCATCATCTTCAATACATGCAGCATTCGACAAAAGGCCGAGCAAAAATTTTACAGCGACCTCGGACGGATCAGATCGTTCAAGAAAAAAAAGCCTCTTTTGAAGATAGCCGTTGCAGGTTGCATTGCCCAGCAAGAGGGTTTGAACATCTTAAGGAAGGCTGCGCATGTTGATTTAGTATTCGGTCCTCAGAACATCCACCTGCTGAAGAGTTTCATAAAGAATGGGACGCCTCGTGTCGCGACGGGTGAAAATCCTGACATCGCGTTATATGACCTGCCGGTTAAGCGGGAGAAAGGTGTTAGGGCCTGGGTCACCATTATGTATGGATGCAACAACTTTTGCAGCTATTGCGTGGTGCCTTATACCCGCGGAAAAGAGCGATCAAGGCCAAGCCGCAACATCATGAAGGAAATAAGGGATCTCGCTCTTCAAGGCTATAAGGAAATAACCGTTCTCGGACAGAACGTGAATTCCTACAAGAGCGATCTGGACTTCCCCGGCCTTCTCCGCGAGATAAACCGTATCGAGGGTATAGAAAGGGTGCGTTTCGTCACGTCCCATCCGAAGGATCTGACCGACAGCCTGATCGCTGCGATCTCGGATTTGTCCAAGGTATGCGAACACATTCACCTTCCTCTCCAGTCGGGTTCCGATAAAGTGCTGAAGCTTATGAACAGGGGTTATTCCTTTGAAGAATATCTGAAGAAGGTGAAGAATTTACGGAAAAGGGTGCCGGGGATAGCGATAACATCCGATATAATCGCGGGATTTCCGAACGAAGAGGCTGAAGACCACGAGGATACGGTTAGAGCTTTGAGGGCTATAGAATATGACGGGATATTCGCATTCAAGTTTTCTCCAAGGCCCGGAACCAAGGCCGCGCAGATGGGCGACGATGTTACCGATGAGGTGAAGACGGATCGCCTGCTGGAGATTCTTGAGATTCAGGACGGCATAACCGGAAGAAAGAATAAGAATCTCGTAGGCTCTGTTCAGGAGGTTCTTACTGAAGGCAGGAGCGAAGGCAGAGCAGACCAGTACACCGGAAGGACAAGAACCAATAAAATTGTAACTTTCGATAGAGTGGATATCCCTCCGGGCGTATTGATTCTCGTTGAAATCGTCGGGGGAAGACGCCATTCTCTCGATGGCAACCCAATCCTTTCATGAAGATTTCCATCCTGACTCTTGGATGCAAAGTCAATCAGTCGGAGAGTATGCTGATTGAAGGGGCACTAAAAAGACGGGGGCATTCTATCGTGCCGTTGGCCGACCACCCGGATTTCTGCGTCGTAAACACCTGCACTGTGACGTCAAAGAGCGATTACCAGTCGCGACAATTAATCAGAAGGGCATTACGTTCGGCCGTTCGCGTAATCGCTACCGGATGCTACGTGGAGATTCAGCCGGAGAGCGTCTTGTCTCTGGATAGATCAATTCGCATAGCGAGGAATAGGGATAAAATACATATTATCAATATGATAGATAACTCATGTGAAAGTACCACTTATACTTGCCATTCCACGAGAGCGAGACCATACGTCAAGGTGCAGGACGGATGCAACCTTTCCTGCAGCTATTGTATCGTGCCGAAGGCAAGAGGAAGATCGGTGAGTATCCCACAGGATGAAGTAATCGAGCAGATTCTGGCTCTCGAGGATCGGGGATATAGAGAAGTTGTCTTGACTGGAATACATCTTGGATCATATGGTTATGATCTTCAACCTAAAGTATTGCTTTCACATTTGTTGGATGCGATCCTAAAAAGGACAGCAAGCATACGGCTTCGCCTGAGTTCGCTTGAGCTTCACGAGATGACCGGCGATATCATCGAATCCCTCGGCCACGAGAGAATCTGCCCGCACCTGCATCTCCCTTTGCAGAGTGGCGACGACAGCATCCTGCGAAAGATGAATAGGCAATATACCGTTAGAGAGTATAGGAATGTTGTCGAAAGACTTATGAAAATTGCGCCTGGGGTTGCATTGGGAACGGATGTCATTGCCGGATTCCCAGGGGAAGGCCAGCACGAATTCAACAATACCATGGCTTTTCTGGAAGAGATGCCTCTGGCATATATGCATATCTTCACTTATTCGCCGAGACACGGAACGAAAGCCTCGCAAATGACCGGACAAGTAAGCCCTTGTATTAAAAGACAGCGGCATGGGGCCCTCAATAGGTTGAACCACGGGAAAAAGGAGATCTACTGGCAGGCCCAGATCGGAAAAAGCCTTGATATAATTATCGAGGAGACGGGGGAGGACGGGACGGCAACGGGGACATCGGGGAATTATCTAAGGATACGGGTGATGGGGAACACTCAGGCGGTCAAATCCCTCGTATCTGTTCACGTTGCGGGGAGAGAAGGAAACCTTCTGATCGGAAAGGCTATGGCACGCAGATAACCCTTCGAAAAAACGCAGTTCCTTATGTGCCTAAAAGCTGGTCATGGGCGTCTAAATCCATACACCGCAAAGAATGAGATCTATTTTAAACACAGTTCATAACAGCTTATCAACAATGCTTGTTTAAATATAATGTCTGATAATGTATATTATGTTAAATACTATGTCCGATAGCTTAGTTCTAAATAAACATTTTAGGAGATTTCAGATCTATGGAAGTGAAACGCTATCGGATCATAGATTTAGGCCAAGGCCGTTATTCCCTTCATCATGGTACCCTTCATTTAGGTAGTTTCAGCCGGGACAATCTTAGAGAATCACTTGAAGAAATAGCTGATGAGTTCGACTTTAGCTCGAACTGGATCGGCGCAATTCTGCGAATTTTCAACAAAATGTATCCCTTCCCCCATGCACAAAAAAGGCGGACGGCACTTGACCGTCTGCTTTTTTTGTTGGGTGGCGATGATGGTGCCGCTGATTATCTTCGGTCGATAGGTTGCCGGGTAGTTAAGAGGTTGCCTTCGGGTGTAAGCAAGATGGATATTGTTAGGCATCTTGAGGGGAATGGTTGGGAAATTGCGGGTCTTATCGATGGTTGCTATCACGAAACGTCTCTTGTGGAGACGGAATAACATAATTTGGAGGTAGTAAGATGCCGGTTATCGAGATTGTTTTGAAGGTTCAGCAGTGGGGGCGTCCTAAGTTGAAGGATGGGACTTTTAAGCCTTTTATCAGGGGAACTTGTCCGAATGCTTCATCGGGACAAAACGAGATTCTGACGATTTGGTTTCATCCGGGTGATGAGCTGCCGGCGGGTATCAAGGTGGAAATGCCCTTAAAGATGCAGGTAGATACGGGTCGGCTTGAGACGTTGAATCTGGTGAAGCTGCTGTGATGTTTGTCCGGTATGTTCATACGGTTGTCTTCCTTGCTGTCCTGTTGGTATCTGGCTGTGTTCCTCGTGTTTGCGAGGCGTACAACTATTATCGGTCGTCTACGTGCACGGGTGGGGAAGCTGTGGAAGATACGTTTCGTCGTGTTTGGGGGTGGGTTGTTTGCCCCTCTGCGGGCGTGGAAGTGGACATCGTGGGTTTTGAGGGTGTCGATCATATCACGTGCATGTCTCCGGGAGAGGCTCACGAGTTCAATAGTAATGCTTTGCAGTGGAAGGGCGTTGATCAGATAGGTATCTCTCTTTTTTCATCTGCTCCGATATCCTCCTTTGAGGCGTTCTGTCAAGAGGACCTTGGTACTCATTCCACGGCGAAAACTGTTGTCTATGTTCTTGGAATGGCGATAGCGTTTGTAGCGGCGGGTCTCGTCGTAAAGGCGGTGGTCTGATGGGCTTTGACGTTTCAACTTATATGCTGGCCGGTTTCTATGACGGGTGCAAGGTGTTGGCTCTGTTGCTTCCCGTCTATGTCGGTTTTCGTTTTTTTAGGAGGTTAATTGGATGATGGTGGCGGGGCGTGAATTGATTGCATGGGCATTGTGGTCAATAGGGGTTACGGGTTGTTTGCTTTTCCCTTCTTATGTCCGCTTTCTCTGTTGGATGTTTCAGGAGCGGGATCGGATGGAAAGGGAAGACAGTGATAAATAGCGGTGTCCTAACGACCAGTTTATGATACCAAGGAATTGAGGAAATAGGGTGACACTCCAAAATGGGTTAGAGGAAAGGAGTGTCATCGATGGAACCAGTAGAGAGCGTACAGAAGAGCGCTCCGAGAA
>JBFLXP010000218.1:0-5552 GCA_040757315.1 Nitrospirota bacterium | reverse complement strand
CGGCAAAAAGAGATTGCTTCGCTTCGCTCGCAATGACGGACAATGACGAAAAGACATATGGTCATTGCGAGCAATCCATTCCCTGAAACGACGGGGAATCTTTCGGAAATGACCCCGTGTCATTAGGAGCACCTGAAAGGTGCGCGCCAATCTCACAGGTGTCCCTCTATTGCGCTGCCGCACCGTGAGCACAGGGGCTCACGTAGCTGATAATAATCATTCCCTGGACGTGTGTCATTGCGAGGAACGGAGTGCCGTGGCAATCTCAACACTGCATGGACTTCAACTTCGAACGCGCGGCCATGAATACGTCGATATGTGATTTGTCCCGGTAATCCCTGTAGGTGAACAGATGCGGCTGATAAGTATTCTCCCGGTAGACGAGGGTTACCTCGCCGTAAATCCCCTTGCCCAGATAAATCCGATGTGAATAGTTCTTGGTTGAAGCAAGCACTATTCTCGACAGTGTAAGGTATCCGGGGTCGAGGTTGATGCTTCTCTTCCCTTCGACAGAGAGCGTTTCCTCAAGGCTGTTAGTCTTCAATTTGACGTCAGCGAGGGCGCCAGGGTCAACTATGTCTTTGAAGAAGATAAACCGTCTGAATATGGGCCACCCGAGTTCATCTCTGTAATAGCTCGAATAATCCCAGGGCATTGAGGAACTGACAAAAAGGATAGAGCTGAAATTTCGTTCGAGGAGGTCTCTTGCCTGTTCAAAAATCCCGGGCCGGGAATATAAGGTGCCGACAAAAAGAAGCGCGGGTTCGGGAGATATTATCTTGCCCACGCTTAGCTGGGTTCGTTAGTGAGCGCGCGTATGGCCTGGACAGAACCGGGTGAATCCCAGGCAGCGGGTCCTATCACTTTCTCCCTAAGGACGCCCTTCTTGCCTATGATATAAGTCTCGGGCACGCCGGTAAGGCCGAAATATCTGGCGGCGGAACCGTCAGGATTGTCATACACCGGGAAGGTATAACCGTTGTTTCGCAGATAATCCACAGCAGTGGGCAAAGTGTCTCTGTAGAGGATGGTGACGATCCTGAAAGAGGCGTCTCCCGACATAGTTCTGGACAGATTCTCCAGAGAAGGCATTTCATCTATGCACGATTCGCACCAGGTGGCCCAGAAATTTATCAGGACTACGGACCCCCTCAGATCCGACAGCTTTACCCGTTTGTTGTCCGCGGCCACCAGTTCGAAATCGGGGACAGTGTCTCCGACAGCGACCGTTTCCGAAACGTGTCGCGGGCGCACAACAAGGTAGACGACCGCAAAGGCCGCAACAATGATTATGATGAGCAGTAACGTCTTATTTTTCACGATAAGACAGACACCTTTGCCCGTTCGGCCGGTGGAAAAGATCAGACAAGCGAGACGGCTTCCTCAGCTTCGACAAAGGCAGGGGTATCACCCTCAAGGACGACGCTTATCTTGTGCACACCCCTGAATCTTCCCTTTAGGAGCTCTTCGGAGAGCGAGTCGTCGATAACTTTCTGCACGGCCCTCCGCATCGGACGCGCCCCGTACGCGGGCTGATAGTGATGCTGAAGAATCCATTCTTTCACTTCAGCCGAGACCTCGATCACAAGCTCCCTGTCAAGGAGCATACGGTTCGTCTCTTCCACGAGCAGATCGATAATCGAGAGAAGATGGTGTTTCTCAAGAGGATGGAAGACCACTATCTCGTCCACGCGGTTCAGGAATTCAGGGTTGAAGGTCTTCTTCAACTCATTCAATACGCTGTCTTTTATTTTCTCATAGAGGATGTCGGTCACGTTCCGCTGGAAGCCCAAAGGCGTGGCCTTTTCGATCATTCGGGCGCCGAGGTTCGAGGTCATGATAATGACCGTGTTTTTGAAATCGACCTTCCTTCCGTAGCTGTCGGTCAGAACTCCCTCGTCAAGCACCTGAAGGAGGATGTTGAAAACGTCTGGATGCGCTTTCTCTATTTCATCAAAGAGCACCACGGAATAAGGCTTCTTCCGGATCCTCTCCGTAAGCTGTCCACCCTCTTCATATCCGACGTATCCGGGGGGCGCTCCGGTCAGCCTTGAAACATTGAAACGCTCCATGTACTCCGACATGTCGATCTTGACGAGAGACGTTTCATCGTTGAACAGGAACCATGCAAGGGCTCTGGCGAGTTCGGTCTTGCCCACACCCGTCGGCCCGAGGAAAAAGAATGAGCCGATCGGCTTCTTATTCGATTTGAGACCCGCCCGGGACCTTCTGATCGCCCGCGATACAGCCTTGATGGCCTCGTCCTGTCCCACGATCCTCTTGTGGAGGTTGTCTTCCATGCGGATGAGCTTCTCCGATTCCTTCTCCTCGATCTTCGAGAGAGGAATGCCTGTCATCTTGGAAACGGTATACTCTATGTCCTCCGACCTCACAACGGGTACATCCTTATTCAGATTATCAACCCACTGCTTGTGAAGCTGTTCATGGAGGCGTTTCAGCCGCTCTTCCTCAAGGCGCAGCGACGACGCCTTTTCAAGGTCGTGGAGCTTGATGTAAAGATTCTTTTCCTTCGAAAATCTCTGAATGTCGGTTTCTATATCTTTAAGCTCGTGAGGCGGTTTGAAGCGTTTAAGTTTAATCCGCGAACCGGTCTCGTCGATAACGTCGATGGCCTTGTCGGGCAGATATCTGTCGGAGATGTACCTGTCAGAAAGCCGCGCGGCAACTTCCACGGCGTCATCGGCGATTTTCACCTTATGGAAAGACTCATACCTGGGCTTCAGACCTTTCAGTATCGTTATGGTATTGTCTATGCTCGGCGGCTGGACATGAACAGGCTGGAACCTCCGTTCAAGCGCGCCGTCCTTTTCTATATGCTTCCTGTATTCGTCGGGCGTGGTAGCGCCGATGCACTGAATCTCGCCCCGCGAAAGCGCGGGTTTCAGCATGCTCGAAGCATCGACAGACCCTTCGGCGGCGCCTGCTCCGATCAGAGTGTGAAGTTCGTCGATGAAGAGGACGATATTGTCGGACTGCACGATCTCCTTCATCACGATCTTCAGCCGCTCTTCGAACTGGCCCCGATACTTTGTCCCCGCGATCAGGGCGCCAAGGTCCAGAGAAATGATCCGCTTACCCAGAAGGCTGTCCGGAATATTCCCGGCTACTATCTTCTGTGCCAGCCCTTCAACAATCGCCGTTTTACCGACTCCGGGTTCTCCGATAATGACCGGATTATTCTTGATTCTCCTGCCGAGAATCTGTACGAGCCGCTCGATCTCGTCCTCCCGGCAGATGACCGGGTCGAGTTTCCCCTCTTTCGCAAGCTGCGTCAGATCTCTGCCGAATTCATCCAAAGCCGGCGTCGTGCTTCTCTTTTCCTTTGCCTGCGTATGGGCCCTGATCGAAAAATTAATGGTAAGCTGTCGGGCTCCCAGAAGATTCGCGCCGAAACTCCTGAGGATTTTGCCGCCGATGCCTTCTTCTTCCCGAACGAGTCCGAGGAAGATGTGTTCGCTTCCAATATAATTGTGTCCCAGGAGACGCGCCTCTTCTACGGCGAGTTCAAGGACTTTTTTCGCACGGGGAGTGAATGGAATATCGCCGAAGGTCATCAGATTCGTCCCCTGTGGGAGGTTTCTTTCGATCTCCATCCTGACTTCATCGGGGGTTATGCCCATCCTTTTAAGGATAGCCAACGGCAGACCGTCTTCTTCTTTCAGAACGGCAAGGAGGAGATGCTCGGTGCCAAGATAGTCGTTCTGGCGTCTTTCCGCTTCCTCCTTTGCGTAGATAATCACCTTTCTTCCACGTTCAGTGAACTTCTCAAACATAGTTTTCCCTTATTTTCCTTACAATTCTGTCGTTCAAGTTTCTATACTCTCTAATTAAAATGATACTTATTTTTGCGAGTGATTGTCAACAAACAGAGTGTCCGCTTCTATGCTGTATTCGTACAGATTTTCTAATGATGAGTTTATAATAATAATCACGCTGCTCAGAATAAACAGAGTGACATCCTGGGGATCAAGATAGATTGAGGTTATTTCCTCCGCATGAAGAAAATGCAGAATCGAAAGCATCGGAAAAGAGAGAGAAAGACTGGTCCGCAGGTGCGTCCTGCGGGCACAGGCAACGTTTGCTCGAATGCCGCGTGCCGGCTGAGAAAAGCAGGATGCAGAGGTTTCGAAGGATGTCCGGGGTATAAGGCATGGGAGTGATGGGGTTTGTTTTGTCGCGTCATGTCTGTCATTGTCCGGCTTACCGGTCATCCACCCTTCGACAGGCTCAGGGTGACAACTGTCATGGTGATCCGTCAATACGTAAGACGGATGTCGAACCATGGATTCCCTCTATGAGTCGTAGACCGATCAAGTCGGCGAATGACGGCTATTTCAATTTCGATAACGTTTCATAGACAGATTCTATTTACATGTACATTTTTCTTAAAGGAGGAAGTATGAGAAAAACAATTACTCTTGTTTTTGTACTCATTGTCCTGAGCCTGTCGGGATGCGGCTACAACACGATGCAGGCTAATGAAGAGGCAGTGAAGGCTGCCTGGGCCGATGTGGAAGCGGCATATCAGAGGAGAAGCGATCTCGTGCCCAATCTCGTCGAGGTGGTCAAAGCTTACGCGAAGCACGAGAGGGAGACGCTGATGGCAGTTACGGAGGCGAGGGCAAAGGTGGGCTCTGTCCAGGCGTCGAAAAACGTCCTTGACGACCCGAAGACTTTCGCGCAGTTCCAGGCAGCACAGGCGCAGATGAGCAGCGCCCTGGCACGCCTCCTCGTGGTTGTCGAGCGGTATCCGGATTTAAAGGCGAACCAGAACTTCCTCGATCTCCAGCACCAGTTGGAAGGCACGGAAAACAGAATAAATGTCGCCCGGGTGCGGTTCAACGAGGCCGTCCAGATCTACAATACGTCGATCAGGATTTTCCCCAACAGCATCACTAATTCACTGCTATTGCACCTTAAGCCGAGGGAACCGTTCAAGGCTGAACCGGGAAGCGAGAAAGCTCCGCAGGTGAAGTTTTAGTGAGAAGGCTTCTTCTCAAAGCCAGCGATAAACAATATTTGTCGTTGCGAGCAGATGAAAGGTGCGTGGCTATCCGACCTGTAAGGTCGTTGCGAAGGCAGAGCCTGTGGCAATCTCGAACGGAGATTCCTCTCCGCCTACGGCGGATCGGAATGACGCTTTGCGCCAGATTGCTTCGTTTCACTCGCAATGACAATCTTTATCGTTGTATCTGGTTTCTTTCTGTTTCTCTCATATTTTTGTTCTTTGTTGCCCCCGCCCATGCTCTCGATGTTCCGCCGCTCCAGGGCTATGTGAACGACTACGCCGGAATGATGTCTTCCCGGACCAAAACAACCCTCGAAAACGAATTGAGGTCCTTCGAGCAGACAGATTCAACGCAGATAGTCATCCTGACCATACCGTCACTTGAGGGCGAAGTGCTTGAGGAGTTCAGCATCAAGGTTGCCGACGCATGGAAGATAGGGCAGGCTACAAAGGACAACGGGGTTATACTGCTCGTCGCAAAACAGGAGCGGAAGATCCGGATCGAAGTCGGAAGAGGATTAGA
>JBFLXP010000217.1:0-5603 GCA_040757315.1 Nitrospirota bacterium | reverse complement strand
TTCCGGGCCGAAGATGTTCAGGAGAGCCTTTGTATCATGAACCCGCAATGCTTCAATGAAAGATTTCACTGCTCCTTCGGGAGATCGAAACCTTTGCTGTTTTGCCGAAGCAGCATATGCATCCCGGCAAAACGGCATTAGGATGAATGCGGCGGAAATCAAAACAATCAATAAGAATATGTTCTCTTTATGATTTTGGACTACGGACATATTCAACCTCCTTGAATGATGTCTGTCAGGCGTGAAATGATCCCGTAACAGTTTCTGCATTCTGTCGGAAGTCTTCATCTCCTGCCTCCTCTGCCGCCGCCAAAACCGCCTCCTCCTCCAAATCCTCCGCCGCCAAAACTGCCGGCCCCCCCGCCCCTGCTCGACCATCCACGTTCGCTCGCCATACGCTCTCTGCTTCCGCTGCCCATGCCGCTGAAGGCATTTTCACGGCTCGCACCTCTCTGGATCTGTTCACGGCCCGTTCCCCGCGCCTCGGGTCTCGACTGGGCCGGCCTGGCGGCCGATTGTCCGAAACGCTGAGCAGTGCTTGTATCCCTGTAGGCAACACCTTTTCTGTGCTCGGCATTATGCTGCCATGTCTGCTTGCCTTGCTGTCCGCGTGCGTTCTGGAGTTGCTGTTGATATTTCTGTGCTGTTTCCTTGTTATAGTTATTCTTGTTGAAATTGTAATTGTGATTTATATCGATATCTATATCGGAACTTCCCCAGTTCCATCCGCCCCAGCAACATCCCGAAGATCCTACTGCCACACCGGCGACAAACCCGAATGTCGCCGCTGCCGCCCCGTACCCCGGAGGATAATAAGGATAAGGAGGATAGGCCGGATAAGCCCATGTGCCGTATACAACGGTCGGATTATATGCCGGAACGTATATCACTTGTGGATTCGAGGGCTGGATGATAATCGTCTCCTTTTCTATCTTAACAACTTGCTCTTTCGTGGTTTTCAAATTGCCCGCTTCATGCGCTTTCTTGCGGAGACGCTGGACGGAATCCATCACGTCGGCCTTCTGTGCCAGAAAGACATCTCCGAGTTTTGTGGTCCAGTCGAGTTTGTCACTCATCATCGCAAGGACATCAGGAAATTGAAGCAATGATTTTACGCTGGGGTCCCAGTTCTGGTTCTTTGCCGCCTCCAACAATTTGTCGCCCTTAAGATTCTTGTTCTCTTTGGCGAATCTGTCTGCCTGCACAACCTCTATAGGATATGTCGCAGCCATGAAGACATGTGCGAGAAACGAATCCGGATAGAGTGCGATGGGCGCCACCATCTGGTCAATCTCTTCAGGCCGTAACGACTGCGCGGCGGGCTTATCCTGTGCAGAAATGTCACGAAGCATCAGCGCAAATATAAGCAGAAATCCTACAAACAGTCCGGTCAATACTTTTTTGACCATCATAATTCCAGCCTCCTTTCGCCTTTATCTTCTTTCACTTGACCCAACGAACCCTTGACAGATAGGAGAAGTAACGCTGCCGGTCTGCGATTGCCATCTATTCATTCACCCTCAGTGATGCACTCATGTCATATCCTTTTCTTCAGACGGCTGTGCAGGCGCAGCGAACCACTTGTCCTTCGGCACAACCTTGGGTTGATCAGGGTCTCCTTCATAGGCAGGCGTCATGATCTGCACACCATACTCATTGAAGGCATCCAGGATATTCTTATGCAGCTCCGAATAAATCCGCGCCATGCCATGAGGATCGCTAACATAGACATTAAGTTCGTATGTCACAGCGAAATCTCCGAGAGATTTCTGGAGCACGAATGGTTTTGGATCCTTGAGCAATCCCGGCGTACGTTCCGCGGCCAGCATCATCATAGCCTCTACCTGGCGCCAGGAGACTTCGTAGCCGATGCCCACGGTAGTATGCAGGATCAAACCCCGCTCCCGGGCATAGGTACTATAGTTCACAATTTCGCTGTTAAGAATCTTCGAGTTCGGTATGATGATATCCTCGTTCTTGATTGTCCGCAAATGGGTAACGAGAAGTCTTACATCGGTCACGTCCCCTGTGATGTCATCAACTTTAATACGGTCGCCGACTCTGAATGCCCTGCGGTATGTCATTGAGTATCCTGCGATAATATTGGCAATAGAAGATTGCGAGCCGAGTGAAAAGAGGACGCCGATGAATATTGATATGCCCTTGAAAGCAGGGGACTCCGACCCGGGGATATACGGAAAAGCCACCACGGCGGCAAAGGCGATGACCGCAAAGGTCAAAAGCCTGTCCGTGGGTTTAGCCCACTCGGGATAAAACCCGGCAAAAGTTACGGTGCCTTTTTCGATCTCTGCGAAAATTATGTGCATAAACTTCAGGAGATACCTCGTAACGAGTATAAGGACTGCCAGGAAAAATAGCTTCGGCACTTCCTTTACGATACCTTGGCCGATGATCTTTAAAGGCACAAGCACATAGTTGAGGAGACTGTCCGCAAAAGAACGCGTCCAGGGAAAGAAACTCAGAACAAGATGCAGGTATGTGTATGCGAGGATCAATACCGCAGCAAAACGCACAATACTAAATACCCCGCCGATAGCGGCCCTGACGCGGTCGGCATGGACAAGCTCCACCGATTTTATATGGATTGAACGTATTCTTGCCTTGTATTTCGTGTCGAACAGGTTGTTAAACCCGCGAAATAGTCTGATCAGCAGAACGAGTATTGCAACAAACGCAACGGTCGCGATAACCGTATAGAGGCCGCCATAGAGAATGCTCTCCCTACTGTAAGCAGCCCGGTATTTCTCGACAGCCGATCTTATCTTCTCTGCGTATTCCTGCGCCAAATCCTGCCTGTCGCGGCCCTCCGGCCTTGCGTCGCTGTCGATGACGATCATAATTATCTGATCGCCTGCCACGATATCAGTCGAGATGTCGCTGTCCTCTGTCTTTACGGAATCGGCCCGGATGGTATAATCCCGGGCAATCTTCTTTATTCTTTCAGACAGTGCCTTTGCCCGTTGTTCTGAAGGTACGTTCTTGATGCTGCGCACGGAGAAAAGCGTCTGGTCGTCGAGCATGACCGGAGAGAGCTTGGCGTCCTGCTGTTTTTGATGTGATTCCGGTTTTAAGGGAACCGATGAGGCGGGCGCTTCTTTCTTTGAATAGGGCCTGTCGGAAGTCTGAGCGGGAATCGGCGCCGCAAGGGCGAATACCAGAAACAGAAAACCGAGCAACAATCCGCGAGCACATGAAATAATCTTATTTCTGCCCGTCTGGACTGTCACTATAACTCCGCTCCTTCAGACAGCTTACCGCAATTTCCGACGAATTCAAGCTGCAGCAAGGAGGCGGAGATGCTGCTCCGCCTCTTCAGCATCCGGATCTATGCCCTTGTATTTCGCATCGTCCTTCAGAAAGAAAGTGACCTGGTCCTCACAATCTTACCACAATCTTACTGTACTGTCCAAAATTCACGCCTTCTTTGACATAGACCCGTCGGCCCTTCCCGAGGGACCTTCTTTGATGCCCGAATAATGGCTCAAGAAGCCGCTTTTTTCATTTCCCCGACTCCCTGATTCCTGTCTGATTTTATTTGAAACTACAAGAATTCGCAAATTTCGGCAGAAATGCTGCTTCCCCTCGGGTCGGATTGCCGCGCACCCCTCGGGTGCTCGCAATGACCGGTAAATCAAGCATTAACTTACAGCGGATCAATCTTAGGCCTCGAATTCTGACCGGAGATGAACTAAAATACGGGTACTGGCGGAGACCGCAAATGAGAAATGTGAAACAATCGATCCGAAAAGAAATACTCCGAAAGCGTGACGGAATCTCTCGTGACTTAAGAGCAGAAAAAGACGCCCTGATAGAGCGCAGACTGCTGTCGCTGCCGGAATTCACGTGCGCAAAAACAGTTTTGTTTTATGCGTCGTTCCGAAGCGAGGTTTACACACTTCGCACGATTTCGACTGCTCTGTCTCTGGGGAAGAAGGTTTTGTTGCCGAAGGTGGACAGTAAACAACACTGTCTTGTCCTTTACGAGATCAGAGACGTGACGGATCTTTCGCCCGGCTACATGGGAATTCCCGAACCGGCTGCAACGGCTGACAGGGAAACCGGTGTCGATGACGCCGACCTCGTCATCATCCCCGGCGCAGCCTTTGACCGAAGAGGCAACAGGCTCGGGTATGGGGCTGGATACTACGATATACTCCTTACTAACAGTGAAAGGAAGGCGCCCCTGATCACGCTTGCCTATGAGGAACAGATCGTCGATTCGGTTCCGTCAGAAGCTCACGATGTGAAGGTCGGCATAATCGTTACAGACGAACGGGTGATAAGGACATAGGATGCCGAGCAAAAGAAAAGCATTCCTTGAGACTGCTATTCAGGCTGCCGGAAAGGCGGGAGACCTTATTCTTAAGAATCTCGGAAAGCTCTCCAAGAAAGACATAGACGTAAAGCAGACTTCGGATTTCGTCACCCGCGTGGACAGGGAATCCGAAGAGATTATCCTGAAAACAATAAAAAATTCTTTCCCCGACCACACGTTCCTGACCGAGGAATCATTGCACGATGTCGAGACGGAGCAATACCGGTGGATCATCGATCCGCTGGACGGCACGACGAACTACATTCACCGGTATCCGGTGTTTTCCATTTCTATTGCACTCGAATACAGGAGGGATATGGTCCTCGGTGTTGTCTATGAACCTCTCAGGGGCGATATGTTCACAGCAGAAAAGGGGAAGGGAGCATTTCTTAATTCGCGGAGGATCGAGGTTTCCGGTATTGATTCTTTAAGGAATTGTCTTGTCACAACAGGTTTTCCTTTCCGGAAGAAAGAATTGATCGATCCCTATCTGACCGCGTTCAAGAATCTCTTCCTGAAGATCAGCGATCTGAGAAGAGCGGGGTCTGCCGCTTTAGATCTCTCCTATCTTGCCTGTGGCAGGTGCGACGCCTTTTTCGAAATCGGCCTCAGCCCGTGGGACATCGCGGCAGGATCTCTTTTGATAGAGGAGGCCGGGGGCGTTGTTACGGATTTCAGCGGAGGTCGGGATTATCTGAGATCGGGCAACATCGTGGCGGGCAATCCTATTGTCCACAGAAAAGTGCTGAAGGAAGTGAAAAAGGTCTTCGCGGGGATTATTGATAGATAGGTATGACTCAAGAGTATCATGTACCAGCGGAGGCCTCACTGGAAATTAGAGAGGACATTGTAACCAGATAAAGATATATATAGTGTAGTGTGTCATAAATCTCTTTAACAGAAGGTCTCGAAAAATCCGTTTGTCGTCATTCCCGAGGTAGTAATCGGGAATCCATTCTTTTCTTAAAAACAAAGAGTCCTGGATTCCCGCTCCCCGCTTACATACTGCGGGGACAGGCTTCGCGGGAATGACGAACGAAGAGCCGCAATTTGGGTGGAACTCCTGATATATGCTACCCTTGACAAGGTGATTTTGACAGAAAAAATGCCTTGATGCTAAAATAGGCCCCACGAAGGGAGTTATACCCGGCCGATGGATCTGAAAAAAATCGAAAAGGGCATCAGGATGATTCTCGAAGGGATCGGCGAGGATGTCGACAGGGCGGGCATACGCGAGACGCCCGAACGGGTGGCGCAGATGTACCAG
>JBFLXP010000216.1:0-5618 GCA_040757315.1 Nitrospirota bacterium | reverse complement strand
AATATCTCATATCTCTGGAAAAGGAGGAGATCATGAAAAGAATATTTGTTCTATTTGTTGTTCTCGGTCTAATGTTTCCGGTTGCATCCTGTGCCGCGCCCGGCCAGGGTCCGGCTTATTTCGACAAGTCTTCCGACTACGGGCGAGGCGATTTTTATGAGAGGATCGAAAGGCAGCAGAAGCGAATCAAGCAGGGCATAAGATCCGGAGAGCTTACCAGGGAAGAGGCCGCGACGCTGCAGGACAATCTCAACTGGATAAAAAATAAATACGCTCGTATGAAAAAGGACGACATACTGACTCGTAATGAACAGGAACGCCTGGACTCGATGCTCGACAGGAACAGCGCGATGATAAAATCAAAAAAACACGACCCCATAAGGCGGCTTTATGATGCCGACGTTGAGGAACGGATGGACAATCAGCATAGGAGGATCGGTCGGGGAATCACGTCGGGAGAACTTACAAGGCGTGAAGCCGACATTCTGCAGGACAACCTTGACGAGGTCAGGAGAAGATATTCTAAGATGAGGAGAGATAATGCACTCACCATAGGAGAACTCGAAAAACTTGACAGGATGCTCGATGAAAACAGCAAGATGATCTACCGGAAAGAGCATAACTGGAATTACGATATAAGACGGATATACTGAGCCTATTTTGTTAATGAGCGGACAACTGTCGAAGTAAAAGGCTATCCCGGGTCACGCAGGAAAGCCGTACGCCGTTTAAATAGTGTCTGTCCGTAAACTATGACTTTTATAATCTGTCATTCCCCGACTTGATCGGGGAATCCAGCTTCTGGATTGTCCGGTCAAGCCGGACAATGACGAAATAAGACTTTATGGACAGACCCTAAATAGCTAAACCGTTTTCTTCAAAGACTTAATCGGAGCAATCAGGACCGCTCGGGTCCCGGAGCCGGGCTTGGACTCGACCTTGAACTGTCCCCCCAGATACTTCAATCGTTCATTGATGGTAAACAGCCCAAATCCGCTGGTCCGGCTTGAGTGAGGATCAATATGGGAAACATCAAACCCGATGCCGTCATCCCGCACTTCGATCCAGACTCTGTTATAATCTCTCTGCAGAGATAGATAAATATTCCTCGCCTTGGCGTGCCTGGATGCGTTGATCAGCAGCTCTCGGGTTGCCTGATAGAGAAGAATAGTAGTCTCATCTTTCAAGGGCTTGGGTTTCTGATCGTCCTCAAAATGGAATACCAGGCCGAGCTGTTTCTGGAACTGATATCCCAGCCACTTGAGAGCGGATTCCAAACCTTCCTCATAAAGAAGAGGCGTCCCGAGTTGAAACGTCAGCGATTTTGTGTACTCGACAGTCTGATCCATAAGGTCAATGATCTCGTCCGTGGATTTTTTTGGGTCACCGGCGAAAGCCGACTGTCTCAGGACCTCAAGTTTGTCTTTGCAGTAAGACAGCGTCTGACCGATGTAGTCGTTCAATTCTGTCGCAATGCACCTCCGCTGCCGCTCCTCGACCAACGATAATTCCGACGCCAGAGAGCGAAGCTGTTCCTGGTAGGAAAGAAGTTTCTCTTCCTGACGTTTAAGCTCGGTGATGTCCGTAAAGATGCCGAAAGCGCCGCTGAACCGCCCGTCTTCATCGTGAAGGGGACTGGGAGAAACCAGGGCATGGACTTTCGTCCTGTCTTTTCGTGTGAGTACAATTTCATAAGGTGCGGCGTCACCCCTTAATCGCGCCGCATTCTGTCTGCGCAGTATCTTCTGGTTTTCCTTGTCCAATACCACCGTCTCTTCCTTTCCGACGAGATCAGCCTGCTTGTATCCGGTCATTTTGCAGAATTGCTGGTTAACAAAGGTTATGATGCCTGCTTTGTCGACAACCGATAAACCCTCGTTCATAGTCTCTATCAGCGTGCGATAGCGTTTCTTCCTCTGCCGAAGATCCTCCTCAACCCTCTTGCGCTCGGCGATTTCCTGCTGCAGCTTCTCATTCAGCATTCTCAACTCTGCGGTACGTTCTTCCACCCGATGCTCCAGTTCGTCGTGAGCCTTCTTCAGCGACGTTTCGGCACGTTTCCGCCGAGTGATTTCCCTGGATATGCTCCCAATCGTCTCGTTGGTAACTTTCCTCAGTGATTGAAGCAGTTCTATTTGCGACTTTCCGGATACCCTCGCGCTCAAGTCACCTTGCGAGACCCTGTGCAGCACATCGAAATGCTCGGCAAGCACTATGGCAAACTCATGCGACTGATCGACGATTTCACCGATCTCTTCAGCGGTGAGGTTCACGATATGCTTCAGCCTATTGATGAGTTCGATCTTTGATTCCTCCGGGACTCTCACAGTCGGATCCCCCGACGAAATCTTTTTGAGCGCCTCAAAGACTTCCGAGAGACTGATAGCCAGCTCCATGCTCATGCTTTCAAGTTCCCTGTCCCTTTCCGCTATTAACCTGTTGTACTCTTTGAACTGTTCATTGATGACATTGAGAGTGGCTTTCATGGCGGAAACATCCCTGTTCGCTCTAAACACGTCACATTCAAGGCACGTCTCAAGCTTCTCTATAAACTTGCCCTGAATTTCATTTCTGCAATGGGTTTTCGGAAAGAGCCAGCATTTGAGGTCCTTCGACCGGTATGCGGGGCAGGCGGTCTCATGGCACCGAAAAAATTCCCAACATTTGACAGGTTTATTCGTCTCTTGTCTCCTGAGTCTGTCCATTCCCTTCATCCTGAAATAGAATAAACTTATTGTTAAAAAAATTTTGATGGTTTATATTTTTATTGTAGATGAATTCCGGGAGATTGTCTAACCCGGTTAATTTGTGCTGTTTTGTCGGCAAGGGGCTGACACGGTATTCAATTGACGCATTGTATCACCCCTGAATCTTTTTGTTCCACGAATTAACCGGGCTAAGAGACCTCCTGCATCTCAATGAAACAATTCTGTTCTCGGAGGTGTTCCTATGAAAGTTGGTATATGGAAGAAAATTGCCGGGGCAATTTTCTTTGCCTTTGTTGCTTTCTGCCTTCTTGCTGATCAGTTGTGCGCCGCTGGAAAAACGGACGAGGGTGAAAAGCAGCCTGTCACAAAGTATTGGATGAGCGTCTCCACAGTGAACCAGACCATTCCCGGCATGTCGGAGGCCATGTCTTCACTCGGCGGGATGCTGGGCGGCATGGGTGGTCCGGGCTTCGGACCCCGGCGTCAGATCCATCTCCAGTTGAATTCTCCACAGAAACTGCCTTCCGAGCCGCATGCTACGCATGATATTCCGCCCGGCCAGAATATGGGGAAGACTCTTCCTCTTATGATCCCTGAACGGGAACGGGCAGTGCCGGAACCGAGGGAAGAAATGCCCACCGAACACAAATTTGAAAAACCCAAGTTCCGCATGCTTATTTACTGGGGATGCGGAGAGAATGTGCGCTCCGGACAACCGAAAGTGATAGATACGGAAAAGATGTCTCCTGAGGATTTCGGCAGGGCATTTTCGGGAATAACTCCGTCCCCCCAGTATCCCCCTGTACCGCGAGAAGGATGGATTTATGCCGACTGGCCGAACAGGAAAAGCACTGTCGAGGTTCCGAAAACCAGTTCCTTGCAGGGTGACCACTTTGTTCACGGCAATTATGCGCCTGACATACGCTTTGCTATCGGCGATAGGCACGATTTCATGGCCCCTGTGGAGTTCAGCTCTGTTCAGGGCGGACTGGCCGACAGCATCAAATTCCAGTGGCAATCAATCCCGACGGCAACGGGATATTTTGCAATGGCCACGGCATATAACGAGAAGAACGGGGAGATGATCATCTGGTCCTCGAGCGAAACGCCCGAGACGACGTATAGTCTAATGGATTTCCTTCCGCCAGGCGATGTTCAGAAATTCATAAAGGAGAAGATCGTCATGCCTCCGTCAGTCACAAGTTGTAATATTCCCAAAGGGATATTTAAAGATACGTCGGGCGGAATGCTCCAGTTCATAGCCTACGGTAACGAGCTGAATGTCGCATATCCGCCGAAGCCAAAAGATCCGAATGAACCGTGGAATCTCATCTGGACGACCAAAGTCCGCTTGAAATCAACAGGAATGCTTTTTCTCGGTCAGACGGAGGAGATGGGTTCGAGTCATCGCCCGATGAGAGAAAGACGGACCGAGGAATATCCGGAGGACGAGGCTGTTGCTCCGGAGCAACGGCAGCAACAGCAAGAGGATCCCCGTGACGACAGCTCGATTCCGATAAAGAAATTGCGCGGGATTCTGGGGTTCTAGTGTAGTGCGGCCAACGCTTCTTTACATATGTTGAAGTGTTTTTAGCCGTCATTCCCGCGAAGGCGGGAATCCAAACTCTTTGTTTTTAAAAGACAATGGATTCCCGATTACTACCTCGGGAATGACGACAGGATGATGTTATTAAAGGTGATTGGCATGGTCTATATGCCTTCGACTTTGTCATTCCGGCTTGTCCGGAATCTTTCCTGGCTTCCCAGAAGGATTCCCGACGCGCTTCGCTTGCGGGAATGACATTCTTTATTGGCTATTCAAAACGCCAGTCGTTTGTGAGACACTACGCTAACGGCACAAAGTCTGTCCGAGTTTGTCTTTTCCGAAGGGCGAGAGAAGTCTGAGTTCCTTTATGATGCGGGGCACAATCTCGATCACTTTGTCGATCTCTTCTTCCGTGTTGTACCTGCTCAGGGAAAAACGGATTGACCCGTGGATTGCGGTGAAGGGAATCCCCATCGCACGCAAGACATGCGAGGGTTCGAGAGATCCGGACGAACAGGCAGAGCCTGAAGATGCACATATTCCGTATTCGTTTAGCCTGAGCAGGATCGCCTCGCCTTCAACGTATTCGAAGCTGAGGTTTGAGGTGTTCGGAAGCCTGCTCTCTATATCTCCGTTCACCCGCGAATCCGGACACGATTTTAAAAGTGATACTTCAAGTTTATCGCGTAACCTACTAAGATAGAAGGCTTCTTTCTGAATGGTTTCGTCCGCAAGTTCACATGCCATTCCCATGCCTATGATCGACGCCACATTCTCAGTACCCGCCCTTCTACCTCTCTCCTGGTGTCCTCCTATCAAGTAAGGATGAAACCTCGTGCCCTTCCGAACGTAGAGAGCCCCCATCCCTTTTGGGGAGTGGAGCTTATGGCCGGAAAGAGATAGCATGTCGACGGGCAGATCTTTCAGGTTTATTGGAATCTTGCCCACAGCCTGAACAGCATCCGTATGGAAGAGGATCCTCCTCTCCCTCAGAATATGACCTATCTCCTCAATCGGGTACACGTTGCCGACTTCGTTGTTGGCGTACATGATGGTTACAAGAGCGGTATCCTCGTCCAGTGCCTTCAGAAGGTCATCGATGTTCAATTGCCCCCGGTGGTTTACCGGAAGAAATGTTATCCTGTACCCTTTGCGTCCCAGATACTTGCATAAGTTGCGCACCGCCGGGTGCTCCACCCGTGTCGTTATGATGTGCCTTTTGGCCGGCTGCGATTCGACAGCGCTTATTATAGCCGTGTTGTCGCTTTCCGTGCCGCAACTCGTGAATATTATCTCTTCGTGCTCAGCGCCCAGCAGATCGGCAACTCTGCTTCTGGCTTCTTCTATTTCTTTGTGGATCTGGC
>JBFLXP010000215.1:0-5667 GCA_040757315.1 Nitrospirota bacterium | reverse complement strand
ATGGCGATCGTGGAAACCAGTGCGCCCATCGGTCCCGAGATCACATAACCGACAAAAGTTGCGGCGCTCAGGACAGGGCCGGGTGTGAACTGTCCGATGGCAATGGCGTCAAGCAGTTGTTGCTGGGTTAACCATCCGTAGTCTCTGACCAGTCCGCCTTCAAGAAAGGCCACAAGGACATAGCCGCTTCCGTAGAGAACCGATCCTGTCTTGAGAAAAAACAATCCCAGCTTCCAGAGCGACACTCCCGACATCGCCGCAGCCGAAACGGCTGCAACTGCCCGTGTCTTGCTGTCTGTGATAAAGGCTAAGGGTTGAATCGAGAGCGGTATGAGCCACCCGGTAATGCCTTTATTGGATCTGCCTTTCAGCGCGTACAGTGCGATGCCGGCGATGCCGCCGCAAAGCATCGAGAGGACCTCGTTTATTCCTGAAAGTGAGGCAACGGCAACGGCGACGCCTATGACCGTCAACACCGTGCTCTTTGCTGCCGTCTTTCCCAGTCTCAAGACGGCCACGAGAATTATTGATATGACCACGGGTTTTATGCCGAACAGGAACTTCGATGCCTCGGGCAACGTTCCGAATTCCACATATGCCCAGGCAAGGATGCCCGTGATTATTGCCGCAGGCAATATAAACGATACGCCGGCAACAATAAGCCCCGGAAGTCCTCCCCTGATATAACCTATATGAATCGCCATCTCCGTGGCATTGGGTCCGGGGATGAGATTTGTCGCCCCAACAAGGTCAAGAAAGTGCTCTCTTGTAAGCCACTTCCTGCGGCTTACGACCTCTTCTTCCATCAGGGCGATATATGCGGCAGGCCCCCCGAAAGAAAACGCTCCGAGTTTGAGGAATAGTTTCGCTAATTCCCCGACGTTATTTTGCAAGGTTCACCAAACGTTCGCACCGCATTCCTATCTCAAAAAAAGATACTGCGAATTACATTTTACTGCAAGAAAAATAATGAGGGCGCCTGACCCTTATGACTGGCTATTCCGATCATGCTTCTTATGCATCAATATGAACAAGGTGAATAAAACAGCGGATAAGCCTGCTGTGACCGCACCGTAATAGAATGTTGCAGACGGCGAAACGTTATCCCACAGCCACCCTCCTATAAGGCTTGCCGGGAACATTGCAAGTCCGACTGCGGTGTTATAGACTCCAAAGGCTGTGGCCCTGAAATCAGGCGGTATTATGGTTGTAAGAAATGCCTTCTGTATGCCCTCCGTGAGTCCCATGAAGAGACCGTAGAAGGCGAAGAGAATCCAAATGGCCGTGGCGTCCTTCGCCGTTCCAAAGCCGTAATAGAGGACGGCAAAGAGAATAAAACCAAGAAGTATCACCCTCTTTCTTCCGAACCTGTCTGCTGCAATGCCTGCCGGAACAGCCGATAAAGAATAGATAAGGTTAAACACAAGATAGACTACAGGGATCATCAGGGTCGGAATCCCTATCTGCTGAGCCCTCAGAATAAGAAATACATCACTGGAGTTACCTATTGCAAATAAGGCCGCAATTGCGACAAAAAATTTAAACTTCCAGTCAAAATGTTTTAGTGTCAGTTTCGGTCTCTCCGAATAAGCCACAGGCGCTTTTTTCTTCTCGGTGATAAAGAGGATAATTAAGAGCACCGCTATTGCTCCGGGAATCATTGAAAGCCAGAAGATCCACCTGTAATTGTTTGAGAATATACCAAGCAGGAAGAAAGCGAGCGCAGGACCGACCACGGCACCCATTGTATCCATGGAACGGTGAAAACCAAACGCCCTGCCGAGATGAGTCTTTTCTGAAGATTCAGCAATAATGGCATCGCGCGGGGCAGTTCGAATTCCTTTACCGAACCTGTCCGTAAAGCGTGACCCCATGACATGCTGCCAGCCCGCCGCAAGTGCGATAATCGGCCTGCTTAAAGTGGATATTCCATATCCCGCAGCCATAAACCACTTGCGATTGCCGATTCTGTCTGAAAACCATCCGGAAAATACTTTAAGCAAACTCGCTGTGGATTCCGCAATCCCTTCAATTAGACCGATTACGGATTTGTTTACGCCGAGGACATTTGCGAGGAAAAGAGGCACAAGGGGATAGATCATCTCGGAACTCACGTCCATGAAAAAGCTTACAAGCCCGGCAACAAAAACATTCCTCCCGAAGCCGAAACCCTTCCTGCCTTTTGCCATTGATTATTACCTTAATATCTCAGCGTCGCCTTACACCTTTTGGGATGCAGCAGCAGGTCAAGCCCCACATTGGCGTTGGTGACATGGATATTAGCAGCCATGATTGCCTCAGCTGCACAACCTTCCCCTTGCGAGACAGCAATGCCTACCCGAGCCGCCTTCAACATCTTCCTGTCGTTATTTCCGTTTCCAAAGGCAACCACCTTTTCAGCCCCAAGCTTTTTGACATACTCCTCTTTCTGTAAATCGTGATTTTTGCCTTTAAGGATACGTATCTCACAATCAATGCCTTCAAGTTCTTCCCTTGCCTTGCCGAAAGTGTCGGCTGTCAGAATATGGACCCTCAGAAACTTCGCTATCTCATTGAGTTGCCCCCTGACTCCCGGCAGGAGCCTTCCATCAACAGAAAGAGTTCCTGTGAAGTCGGATACCAAATGTTCTAGTTTTACTGCCCCGAATCCCGGTATTTCAATCCCAAACACAGTGCCCTCCATTCTTACCATTGCAAATCTCCCCTGAAAACCGCCTTGGTTCCCAATTCCTCTTCGATTCTTGTGACCCCGCTTTTGCCGTTGCGAGAAAAACCCCTAAGATAGGTCGGGGCGAAAAGACTTCATTTCATTGATATACGCTTTGATGAAGGCGACAGACTTTCTTAGAATCATGAGGAAACCTGTTGCTGTATCTGAATCAGTCTTTCTTTGACTTCATTCATCCTCTTTTCGTTTTCGAGCAGAACCGTCTTTCGCTCTTCAAAAGCCTGTTCGCCCTTATCCTTCATGCTCATCCCCCTTTCTATGGCTTTTGATATTCCTTCCAGGGTCGCCTCAATCCTCTGGAACATCTCCCATCTGAAGTCAAGCTTGCTCTTGTCCAGTCTTTTCTCAAAATCATGCCCGGCGCTGGCAGACTGCAGATCGATTACACGCTGGAGATATTCTTTCATCTTTTTAAGAATTATCTTTTCGCCGATGAACCTGGGCAGCAACAAAGTCAGCGATGACGTTACTATTTCGATACCCACCGGCTGCTCCTTGAATCTGTAGAAAAAGGTGGATTTCGTTGACCAAAGAGCCTCTGCCTTGACTATATCGAAGGGAACGGCAAAAAGATCCGCCGAAAATTTGAGCAGGGAATCCACTGTGTCGTCAATCCTAACAATGAACCGTTTACAGGCTGCCTCGAAAGTCTTTGCAAGCTTCTCGTCTTCGACGCTGCGCCAGGTCGCAAACGCCTGTTTGACCTCGCCGATAATTTTCTCTTCGAGGTGATCCCGGAACTCTTTCGTTGACATTCCCGAACTCTTGCCGTAGCTGCTTTCGAGATCTTCCGACAATGTGCGAAACAACTCCTGTCTGATCTTCTTCGAGTCTTCATCGAGGACATTGTTGATAATTTTCTTGATCTCTCCATCGAGCAAAAGGGAGAAATCGTCCTTTTCCGACAGGACTTCTTTCTTCTTTTTCTCGAAGACGGTAATCTTCTCCTTCAGTTCCTCAAGAGGCGTGACCAGCGATTTCATCTCAAGTTCAAGTCCAAGTCGCGCCTGAGAGAGCAGACGGAGAAGGTTGTTTGTGACGGAAACGAGAAGAACCTTCCCCTTTTCCTGCATGAGAAAGGTATTAAGGATATGCTCAAATTCAGGAAGAAAACTTTTTTCGAGGAGTTCTTTTGCTCCGGCAAGTTTGCCTTCGAGAGCAAGTTTTGCAGAAACAGGAGAAATCTTTGCTTCACTGCCCAGGCATTCCTCGATGATTCTCTTAGAAAATGCAATAGATTCGTTCAGGTCTTCGGCGCCGACATAATCGGCTTTGTTCTGGAGAAAGAATATCCTATGAGCATATTCCTTAACATCCTTTAAGAAGTCAAGTTCCGCCTTGCTTACGGGCTGATCTACAGAGAGAAGAAAGAGGGCGGCATCCGATTTAGGCAGATACTGATAGGCAACATCGGTGTTATGCTCATAAACCGATCCTACGCCGGGTGTGTCGATCAACCTGACGCCGTCTTTCAGATAGGACGAGGGATAGGTGACGATCACTTCCTGCACATTCTTTTCGTTCCTCGGATTTCCTTTTTCCGTAACATACTGTGTGAGGGCCTCCGGTTCAATTTCGGTCACCCTGCCGTCATCGAAATAGACTTTGATATTTAACATTTCACCATATGTGAGAATCGTCGCAATAGAGGTGAGAGGCACAACGGCAGTAGGCAATATTCCTGCTCCGAGCAGCGCATTGATAAGGCTGGTCTTCCCTCTCTTGAACTGTCCAAGAACAACGAGGTTAAATACGTTGTTTGCGATTTTTTCTTTCAGTTCTTTACAGATGCCGGCGGGAATACCTTCGATTGCCGGGACGGAGTTGAGGCACTTTTCGAGTTCTTCTTTAAGATGCGAGTATTTGTCGAGAACCATTGTCAGCCTCCCATCACATTCCGGCCCGCAGAGCACTTTGCATATCTAAAAACTAAAAAACTCCTACCTTGTTAGTAAACAGGAGATAGTAATTAGCGGTCAGTGGAATACTAACAGCCAACTGCTAACAGCCGGCAACTAACACAGTAGGAGTTATCAGTCCCGATCAGTCGGGACGGTTGAGCGAACTCCATCGCCGTTTGGATCATTTTACCACAATAACTGTACAGGGTGATAATTTTGTGATGTTTTGCGAGGTTGAACCCCAGACTCTGCCGAATATCTTCGAATGGCCCATAAAACCTATGACGAGGAGATCGAATTTTCCATCTTTTGCATATTGGACAATAGTCTCGACTTCATGTCCGGCCTGAACCTTCAAATGAAGTTCGACGCCTTCTTTTTTTGCCTCTTCAATCGCCTCGTCATTAATCTTTCCAAAAAATCCGTTTGCTTCTTTCCTGAATTCCTCCACCTCACCGATTGTCGCGGCATAATGGGGTACGCCTTCTTCCACAGAGATACTGTGCAGTTCCGAGCCGTATTTCCTGGCAAGGTCTATTGCCACTCTCAGGGCCTTTCTTGCTCCTTCAGATCCGTCATTTGCGATCAGGATTTTTTTAAACATCATCGGACTCCTTTCTTTTACTAAGCCCTCAATCCTTATCCTCCAAAAAAAATTTATTCCTTCTTCATCTCAGGTTGAAACCATTTCTGAGCAATAACTGTCGGCACGACCGCGGACAGTATGACGGCCGTAACCAGGACCGTATACTGCTCCTGATTTATGATGTTGTTTGAATACCCGAAAAGCGCGGATATTGTTCCGAAGGTCAACCCTGTCGACATAAGCAATGTCGTGTACATGCCTTCCTTTTTCCCAAACCTGAATACCCTGGTAGTCGGCAAGACCCCTATGAATTTGGCCGCTATCTTGACGGCCAGAAACATCAGTATCAGGAAAGCGGCGCTCCAGAGCGTCGAAAGCTTGACCAGCGATCCGGCCTTGAGGAAATAGAAAGGCGTGAGCATGGTGAATGCGGTGACGCGCATTCTGTGGCT
>JBFLXP010000214.1:0-5681 GCA_040757315.1 Nitrospirota bacterium | reverse complement strand
AAGACTAAGCATCAAATACTTGATTTGTTGGAAGGACGGCATTGATGACAAATATGGGACAACCACTGGCAGAGGTATTCGGCTATTTGACGACAGACCATACAGAAAAAGCCGATAGATACCGTTCACATCGGCTATGTCCCTTCAACAATAAAGTCCCTAACTGTACGAAAGATAAAGCAAAAGACCCTTTGGGCGTTTGTAGCATTTTCCATGAGGGCCACCCGGTAATCACGTGCCCCATTAGATTTCGCGAGGAGTGGATTATCACTGATGATGCCGCTTCCTTCTTCTTTCAGAAAAACGCGAATTGGAGTACATTGACGGAAGTTCGTTTGAGCGATGCCCAAGGGAAGTCTGCCGGAAATATCGATGTTGTGCTCGTTGCTTATGACGACAAGGGCAACGTATATGATTTCGGCGCACTCGAAATTCAGGCGGTATACATATCGGGGAATGTGCGTGCACCGTTTGAATACTTCATGAAAGACCCCAAAGGCCGGGCATCAATGGACTGGTCCAAAGAACCAAACTATCCGCGGCCTGATTATCTTTCATCCTCTCGTAAACGTCTTGCTCCTCAGCTTCTTTTCAAGGGTGGAATCCTTCACAATTGGCAAAAGAAAATCGCCGTCGCATTGAATAGGAGTTTCTTTGCCACACTGCCCAAATTAAAGAAAGTCCCTAAAGCAAAAGCAGATATTGCATGGTTCGTCTATGATTTGGAGCTCACCAAAGAAAAAGGCCATGAAGCGGCCAGATATTCACTCAAGAAGGTGGATGAAGTCTTCACCGAGTTTGAGCCAGCCCTTCTTTCAATAACCACTGCATTGCCTGGAAAAGTTGAAGACTTTATAAAGCTGCTTCAAGAAAAGCTCGACGAACAGATTGAAACGCCGCCGGTTAACAAAATAATCGAAAGACCATTCTGAGATGACTACACGTAGACAAGCTCTATTATTCCCGGAAATACAAGACAGAGTTGAAATGCCAAAACCGGTTAATGTTGCTTCTGTTCCTCAACGAAGCCCTTTTCGCTATCCCGGGGGGAAGACATGGTTTGTACCCACCTTTAGACGTTGGATTGCTGCCATGTATCCGAGACCAAAAATTCTTGTTGAACCTTTTGCGGGTGGGGGGATTATTAGCCTGACCGCTCTTTTCGAGAACTTGGTTCAAAAAGCAGTTATGGTAGAACTCGACGACGAGATTGCAGCAGTCTGGGAATCAATTGTAAAAGGTGACGCTGAATGGCTTGCAAACCGCATACTCACTTTTGAACTTTCCAGAGAAGCAGTCATTAAGGAAATCAAGAAACGACCGAGCAACCTGAAAGAAAAGGCATTTCAGACAATTCTTAAGAATCGCACGCTTCATGGTGGCATTCTTGCCGAAGGTTCCGGGTTTCTCAAATACGGCGAGAACGGTAAGGGCATACATTCCCGTTGGTATCCTGCAACTATCGCTAAACGAATTATAAATCTGAATCACATTGCCGGGAGAATCGACTTCCGGTGTTATGACGGCTTGAAGGTAATGCAGGAATTCTCCAGCAGGCATGATACGATTTATTTTATAGACCCTCCATATACTGCCGGCGGAAAGAAAGCCGGTAAGCGTTTATATAAACATTATGACCTCGATCATGAGCACTTGTTTACCATATGTGAGACATTAAAGGGCGATTTCTTAATGACATATGATAATGCGGAAGAAGTCAAAAAAATAGCTCGACATCACGGTTTCGAAATGCGCTCAATACCCATGAATAATACTCATCATGCGACTATGGAAGAATTGGTGATCGGGCGGGATATGTCATGGATGGACGGTTTCCCCGCAGTGCATGAACCAGAAGCCACGTATACAGCACGAAAAATAAAAAAAAGGAGTAACAGGCAAATCCAGGGGACGCGGGATTAGTTGTGCTGTTTTTAGAATGACAACAATCAGCGAAGGTGCTTTGCTTAAGTCGCTGGTCAATAATGCAAGCCTCAACCTGATCGAACCGCATATTTATTCGGTCTTCTCGGACAATGGCGTTGTTAATCCTTATGATACACGGTTTGGAAACATATACGACCGGGTGGCGTGCAATCCCTTATACAACCGTACCATCTGGGGCTATTCGATTTCAAAATTCGCTTCTTTCACCCAGGGTGCCCTAACGTCATCGAATAAGGGATATGTATTAGACCTTGGGTGTGGTTCACTCGCCTTTACCGCTAAAACATATATTCAGTATTCCGACCGGCCCGTTGTCTTGACGGATCAGTCTCTTAAAATGTTGAGAATCGCCAAGTCAAGATTAACCAAACTGAATGGAAGAGTTCCGTACAACATGGTCTTCCTTCTCGCGGATGCCCTTCAAATGCCTTTCAAGCCTAATAGTTTCAATACAATTATTTCATTGAATTTGCTTCACTGTCTCGATGATATAGAGAAATTATTGATTGGATTAAAGAATGTCTTGTCGGAAGACGGCAGGATGTATTTTACGACCCTGGTTAAGGGCAATCGCATTGCCGACAGGTATCTCACAGCCCTGGCAAACGCGGGTAAATTAGTGTCCAGAGATATAAACCAGCTTGGTACTGTTTTTGCGCAAATGAATATGCCTATAAGACACGATCTTTTTGGCAATTTGGCGTTTATCTATTGTGGGATCCAGCGACAAGGATTGCCACGTCCCGAAAGCATTCGGGACTCGCAATGACAGACACATCAAGCTATTGAGTCTCTTATCGCTATATTTGGGTTGAAGTTCATGCAGCGCGGGTCGGGTTTCTCAATCGTACCGTAAAAGAAATAGCTGTGCGCGGGGCAGCCTCCCGAACAAGTGGGATGGTGGCGGCAGTCTTCACGACCGCAGCGTTTCCGGCGCATTTTCCTGAACACATCAAGAACGGGACTATGCCATATCCTTTCGATGCCGTCGGCGAATATATTCCCGAGCCTAAACTCATCAAACCCGAAGAAGAGATTGCAGGGAAAAGCCGAGCCGTCCGGCAGCAGTGCGATCTTCGTCCCTCCCGCATCACATACACCATCGCGCCCGGCGTTATGTTTATGGAAGCCGGAGGCGGCAACAAAACCGATGTCCATGGCTCCCTCCACTTTTCCCCTCAGTTTTGCGTAGAATGCATGAAATTCAGGAAAGGAAAGACAACCGTTCATCCCTCTTCGTCCGATGGTGTCCTCATAAAGGAGATAGTATCTCGTGACTCCGAGACCGGCGAGATAAAGAACGAGATCATGAATCCTGTCCATGTTTCTTCGGGTCAGGACACTCTTTACAACCGGTTTTTCCCCTTTCTCAATCACGGACCTGACGCCGGTGACAGCCTTGGGGAAATTGTCCGCGCCACTCAACATATCGTGTGTTTCCGGCAATCCGTGAATGGAAAAGCCGATATTTAGGAGGTTGGTTTCTATCTTGAGAAGATCGGCGATAACATCCGGCAAGCTCCCGTTAGTGCTGATATTCACGGATATGCCCGAATCAGTGGCCTCCCTTACGAAGCCCGGTATCCATGAAACAAGCAGGGGCTCGCCTCCGAGGATATCGAGTTCTTCGATCACCGATTCCTTCATCAAAGCGAGCAGTCTCTTCCCTTCCCGATAAGTCATATCTCCGTATGGAGACGGATTGGGGATACCACGGTTGAAACAGAAACAACAGTTTTGATTGCACCGAAGGGTCGGATAAAACTGTATGAAAGACGGACTTTTCACCTGATTCTGACTTGATTATAACCAATCGGTTGATAATCCTTCAAAAAAATATTAAACTGAACAGAAGACGTATACTGTTTAATCAGAGACTGTCCTGAACTGTAGTCAACGGTCAAGAGTTATGTGATTCCCGAGGGCGAAGCGTGTTCGGGAATCCTTCCTCAAGAGAGATTCCGGGCGAGCCGGAATGACAGAAAAAGGTGCCCGGTCGAGTTTATGGAGAGTTACTGGTAATTACGGGGAGGGGAGTCCGCGGAGGAGGGTTATGAACGCCATAGAAATAGCGATTCGCATGGAAACAGACGCGATCAAGTTCTACCGGGAGTCGGCAGAAAAGGTGTCACATCCTGTAGGAAAAAAAATGTTCCTGACTATTGTCGAAGATGAAAAAAGGCACCTTGCGGCACTTTCGCACATTTTTAAGGAAGTCGGAGTCAGCTATAAAGAAGCCAGCCCAATGAAGAGCGTCAAGACGGTGTTTGAGGCACTGAAAGACCAGATGAAAAAGAGAGTAGCTGCAACAACGGATGAACTTGAGTCTTTCAAGATAGCCATGGAGATGGAAAAGGAAGGGGTCGAATTCTACAAGAAATTCGCCTCCGAGGCGAAAGTGGAGAAAGAAAAGACGCTTTTTGAAAAGCTTATCAAGGAAGAAGAACAGCATTTCGCCATATTTTCAAATACCTATAATTTTCTTCGCGATTCGGGCAACTGGTTCATGTGGGACGAATACAGCATCGTCGACGGCGGTACCCCATGGGCGTGAGCGCAGAGCGTGAAGCATGGAGCGAAGAGCGAAGAGCATATAGAGTCGGTGTGGGATTATAGGAACGGCTACCCGCACTATTCAATACTAATTATATTTGAAAGGAGGTAAAGTATGGCAAAACCGACGATTAACGAGGATTTATGTGAGGGGTGTGCCTCATGCGAGGAACTCTGTCCCGAGGTCTTCAAAGTTGGCGACGACGGGAAAGCACATGTCGTCGGCCCGGACAAATGCAGCACCTGCGACTGCCAGGAGGCCGCTGATGTCTGCCCGGTGCAGGCGATAACGCTCGAGTAGTGCAAGCTAAAGGGAGGGCTGTTGCCCTCCCTTATTTAAAGACATACGGTTCCTAACAGGAACTCTTGCATTTGCAGGTCAAAGAGATTTTCTTAGAAACCTTCCTGATTGTCACGAATACACCCCCTTTCAAGAAGACACCGGGATCCGTTCCCGAGATTCACATCGATTTCATTGTATCATATAAAAAGCACCTGTAAAGGTCTTTTCCGCACGGATCACCCAGGAGAGCCGCCCGGTATCTGCATCCCCCTCTGCACGATTCGACATGCTCACAATCACAGGCTAATTCGGCAAGCCTCATCGGTTTGATCCTATGCCGGCAGGCTCTCAGTCCGTCCTCGACCCGGCCGGCCGGTTGATTTCCATAAAAGCTGCACTTGGCAACGCTCCCGTCCGCCATGACGCTCATAAGGTGCGGCCCGCAGGCGAACCCCGGAGAGCCTGAATGATAGCCTTTGCCAAAGCCGAACCTGAGAAACTTTCCTCCCTCTTCGGGACCGATCTGAAATTCTCTATAGTTCTCCAGCCTGCCGGTAACACAGGGGACGTCGACAGTCCATTCCTTGATCCCCATATCGCTGAACCGTTGTTCCATTTTCTCGAAATCGGCAAGGTTTTTCGCATGCACCATAGTCGCCACGGAGACTTCAAAGCCGACGCTCAAAGCAAGTTCAATCGCTTCCATAGCTTTTCGGAACGTGCCTTTTCCTCTCAATGCATCGTGAGACTCTTCGAGACCGTCCACACTCACCTGAATCTCGTCAAAGGCAAGACCCTCAAGCAATTCTCTCCCAAGCAGCAGACCGTTTGTGAACAGGACTTTCCGCAGAGATAATTCCGGCAAAAGGGCGTTAATGTCCGAAAAATTCCTATGGAC
>JBFLXP010000213.1:0-5716 GCA_040757315.1 Nitrospirota bacterium | reverse complement strand
GTCGTGAAATAGGGATCGAATATCCTGCCGAGATCTTCTTTCGGAATTCCGCAACCGCCGTCTCTTATCGACATTTTCACGTACCGTCCCTTTTGAAGGGGAAGCTCGCTGCCCTCTGTTATGGCAATATTCTCTCCATGGATTGTGACGATTCCTCCTTCCGGCATGGCCTGCACGGCGTTGATGAGCACATTATTCAAAACCTGGTTCATCTGCCCTTCGTCGACGTCCACGGGCTCCAGATCATCGGGCAGAAGAAAAACGCACCTCACATTCGATCCGCTCGTTACGAACTTGGCCGAATCCCGCAGAAGATCCGGGAGAACGACACTTTTCCTTACGGGATCCCCTCCACGGGAAAAGGTTATGAGCTGACGGGTGAGGTCCTTGGCACGCAGAGCGGCTTTTTCGGCCATATCGAGCGACTTGAATGACTCGTCGCGAGAATCCAAGTCCATCTTCGTCATCGCAACGTTTCCGATGATTGCTGTGAGAAGGTTGTTGAAATCATGGGCTATCCCACCGGCCAGAAGTCCGAGGGATTCAAGCTTCTGGATCTTCATGCGCTCTTCTTCCATCTTAATCAACGCATTTTCTGCTTTTTTCCGCATAGTTATATCCTTGAAATCTTCGACAATGCCTATCAACTGTCTGTTATCTCCCCGGAAGGGAGTCGCGGTAACCATGCAGTCTATTCCTCTGCCGTCGGTGCCCTTCTTTAACGTCTCGAACTCCACACGTTCCTCACCGCTCATGATTCTCGTCACGGGACATGCCGAAGTATGGCATTGTTCGCCGGGGAAAACTTCGTAGCATTTCTTGCCGATTGCCCCGGCGCTTCCGGTTCCCGCAAGCCTTGCAAAAGTCTCGTTTACCCGGAGTATCGCAAAATCGGCATCAATAACAAGCATGCCGTCGGCCGCCGTCTGGAAAATCTGATTCAGCTCTGCGTATGCGCGCCTGACCATCTCTTCAGATCTATTTCGTTCGAGAATATACAGATTCATGGGGCGGAAAAGGGAATAGTACAGGATCAGGAAACCCAGACCGACAAGCACGAGCGCGTCAAGAATCACCTCCAGGAATATCGGGAGCGGAGGCAACATACGAAGAAACAGCATGATGGCCGCCTCCGACAAGAAGAGGGCGACTGTCGTAATGATCAGCAGTTTGAGCGCTGATGTTCTCGGTTTCGAGGGGATCAATTTAGTCCTTCGATTTTGGATATATTCTATATAGTATACAAGGTTAACGCCGGAGAGCGAATACGGGAAAATACGGACTCCGGCAGGATGCGACGAAGATATTATTATTTTTTTCATAGCAAAATAATTGACAAAAAACTACTCAATAATTATTATATGATGAAACACGGAAAGAACTATGGCCCCCGAAGTTAAGGATTACTATAGAGTCTTGGGCGTTGATAAGAACGCGTCTCAGGACGATATCAAGAAGTCGTACCGCAAACTCGCGCGTAAATACCATCCTGATTTGAACCCGGGAGACAAGGCAGCCGAGCAGAAATTCAAAGAGTTGAACGAGGCATACGAGATTCTCGGAGATCCGAAGAAGAGGGCTCAGTATGATCAGTACGGCACCTCTCCCTTCGGCCCCGGCGGCCCGGGGTTTGAGGGGTTCGGCACTCGTGATTTCAGGGAGAGTTACGATTTCGGCGGCTTCGGAGATGTTTTTTCAGACCTTTTCGGCACGCGCGTCGCTCCGGAAACGTATCCTGTGAAAGGCCAGGATATGATCATGAATCTTGAACTCACTCTGCAGGAGGCATTCACGGGAGTGACCAGACCGATCACATTTAACAGGGAAGTCACCTGCAGGGCTTGCAATGGGACCGGAGGAGAAGCATTTCAGGTCTGTGATGTCTGCAAAGGGACGGGGAGCCTGAAAACCTCCAAGGGGTTTTTCAGGATGGCGCAGCCTTGTACCGCCTGCGGCGGCACGGGCAGGAGGATAACCAAAGTCTGTACGGCCTGCGGCGGAAGCGGAAAGACCTTTCGTACTGAGACCATAAAAGTGAAGATTCCCAAAGGCGCCGACACCGGATCGAGGGTGAGGGTAAAAGGTATGGGCGGGCCCGGCATGAACGGAGGGCCTCCCGGGGATTTCCTGATTCAGATAACGGTGAAGCCGCACCGGATTTTCAAAAGGAAAGGTGATGATATTTACATCGATCTTCCAGTCACTTTCGGAGAGGCTGCTCTCGGAGCAAAGATCGAGGTTCCGACGATCGACGGCGCGGCTGCGATGACGTTGCCGCCGGGAACGCAGGGCGGCCAGCGGTTCAAACTCACCGGCAAGGGGTTCCCGTCGCAGAGGACGGGAACGCGAGGCAATCAATATGCGGACATAAAGATCGTCGTGCCGAAAAATTTGGACGCGAGGGCGCAGGAAATAATCAGACAAACCCAATCATTATATAAAGAGGATCCACGCAGGGGGTTGGCAGAGCGATGAAGAATACAAGAGACAAAAAACAGCCGGTTTACATGATCAGTGTTGTATCAAGGATGCTCGGAGTGCATCCCCAAACCCTTCGGTTGTATGAAAGAGAAGGTTTGATATCTCCCCACAGGGAGAAGAGGTCCCGCTTGTATTCACAGGAGGATGTGGAAAGGATTGCACTGATCCTTCGTCTGACCAGGGAACTCGGCGTCAACAGATCAGCGGTTGAGATCATCCTGAGACTCAGACATCGTGTTGAGGTTTTGCAGAATGAGATAGAGGAGATGATGAATTATCTTGAAGAGGATATACGCAAGGATTTTATCGAAAAGATCAGAAAGGTCTTTCTGGAAGATTAAGGAGGAAATACATGGATAACTTCACCATAAAGAGTCAGGAAGCAATACAGGAGGCAAAACAGATTGCGGAGAGGAAGGGCAATCAGCAGATCGACGCAGAACATCTGCTTTTGGCTGTCCTTTCCGACGAAGAGGGTATCGCTTCGCAGGTGCTGAAAAGAATCGGCGTGAATATCGTATCTCTCATGAAGGATGTGGAAGCAGAGATCGACAAGTTCCCGAAGGTTGTCGGTGCGACGCCGTTGGGACAGATGTATATCTCGCCGAGATTAAAGGAAGTTCTCGAAAATGCGCAGAAGGAGGCCGTGCATCTTAAGGACGAGTATGTGAGCGTCGAGCATCTTCTCGTGGCTCTGCTATCCATAGGCGGGCCTTGTTCGGATTTTCTGCAAAGGTATGGGGCAACGGCCGACAAGGTGCTGGCAGCCATGCAGGAGATACGGGGAGGACAGCGTGTCACCGACCCGAATCCCGAGGACAAGTACCAGGCTCTGAAGCGGTACAGCCGCGACCTTACGGAACTTGCGCGAAAGGGGAAGCTCGACCCCGTCATCGGGAGGGACGACGAGATACGCAGGATCATACAAGTCCTTTCCAGAAGAACGAAGAATAACCCGGTGTTGATCGGAGATCCGGGAGTCGGCAAAACAGCCATTGCCGAAGGCCTTGCACAAAGGATCGTCGCCGGTGATGTGCCGGAGACATTAAAGGATAAACGTGTGGCTGCCCTGGACATGGGCGCGATCGTTGCGGGCACTAAATTCAGGGGAGAGTTCGAAGAAAGATTAAAGGCGGTTCTAAAGGACATCGAGCAGGCCGAAGGCAAAGTCATACTCTTCATAGACGAACTGCACACCCTTGTCGGCGCCGGTGCAGCCGAAGGAGCGATCGATGCCTCGAACATGCTCAAGCCTGCTCTGGCGCGTGGAGATCTGAGGTGCGTGGGGGCTACGACGGTTGACGAGTACAGGAAGCGGATAGAAAAAGATCCCGCCCTCGAAAGGAGATTCCAGCCGATCCTGATAAAGGAGCCGAGCGTAGAGGATACGATATCGATACTCCGCGGTCTCAAAGAGAGGTACGAAGTCCATCACGGGGTAAAGATCAAGGATTCAGCGCTCATATCCGCTGCGGTGCTTTCCAATCGTTATATCACGGACAGGTTCCTGCCGGACAAGGCGATTGACCTAATCGACGAATCCGCGTCCAAGCTCAGAATGGAGATCGACAGCATGCCGATAGAGCTTGACGAGATCGAGAGAAAACTGAGGCAGCTCGAAATCGAGAAGCAGGCTCTCATGAGGGACGGCACAGGAGAATCAAAGGACAAACTCGGCAAGATAGTCAGAGAAATGGCGGAGTTACAGAGCCAGCGCGACGAACTTAGAGCGCAGTGGATGAGCGAAAAGGAGATAATAGCGAAGATCAGGGAGTACAAAGAGCAGATCGAAAAAACGAAGATAGAGTCGGAACGGGCGGAGCGTGAAGGCGACCTGACAAGGGCCGCCGAGCTGCGTTACGGCAGACTGCTGGATCTCCAGAAATCCCTTGAAGGTGAAAACCGGAGACTTGCCGAGGCGCAGAAGAAGAGGAAGATGCTGAAGGAAGAAGTTGATGAGGAGGATATCGCGGAGGTCGTTTCCAAATGGACGGGTATCCCGGTCAGCAGGATGCTCGAAGGCGAAGTGCAGAAACTCCTCCAAATGGACGATAGGCTGCAGCAAAGGGTTGTCGGCCAGGACGAAGCGATAGCGGCTGTGTCTAATGCCGTAAGACGCGCACGGGCGGGAATACAGGACCCGAACAGGCCGCTCGGATCTTTCATCTTTCTCGGGCCTACCGGCGTCGGAAAAACCGAGTTGGCCAAGGCACTCGCAGAATTCCTGTTCGACGACGAGAACGCTCTCATCCGGATAGACATGTCCGAATATCAGGAACGGCATACTGTCTCCCGCCTGATCGGAGCGCCTCCCGGATATGTCGGATATGAAGAGGGCGGACAGCTTACCGAGGCGGTCAGGAGAAAGCCCTATTCGGTGATACTTTTCGACGAAGTGGAGAAAGCCCATCCAGAAGTCTTCAACCTCCTTCTGCAGTTGTTGGACGACGGCCGGCTCACGGACAGCCACGGAAGAACCGTCGATTTCAGGAACACCGTAGTGATCATGACATCGAACATCGGCAGTTCCCATATTCAGGGTCTGCTCGAGGAGAGGGCGAAGAAACCTGCCGCCTATTGGGTCGGCGACATCGCCGATCTGAAGGAAAAGATCATGGAAGACCTCAAGAGCTTCTTTAAACCCGAATTTCTGAACAGAGTGGACGAAGTAATTGTCTTCAACCCTCTGTCAAAGGAACTGCTCAAGCAGATTGTCGAGATTCAGGTGAACAGGATGAAGAGATTTGTCTTGGAAAAGGGTGTCGATGTCAGACTTACCGAGGGCGCGAAGGAATATTTCGCGGATATCGGTTTTGACGCGGTCTACGGAGCGCGCCCCCTCAAGAGAGCCTTGCAGCGCGAGATCCTTAACCCCCTGGCTACAAAGATTCTGGACGGGTCGTTCACAGAGGGGGATACCGTTGAGGTGGATTTCGTCGACGACAAGCTGATTTTCACGAAAGTGGTGGAAGCTGAGGTGGAGGCATAGAAAAGGGCGAATGAGCGAGCAAGAAGAGCGGACGATTGACGGCTATATTATCAATCTTCGCCGCCTGTAGCCGACAGCGATGAAGTCACGCTCTTCCCGCTCTTTTATCTTCTTTAATCCTAGTGTGATGTTCCATTAATAATTGACATAAGTCGTTTCAATTTGGCGAAGATGGAATCAGCTGTGGCTGTCCACATGAAAGGAGTTGCTTTCTGATTGTAATGGTCTACGAACTTCTGAATATTG
>JBFLXP010000212.1:0-5757 GCA_040757315.1 Nitrospirota bacterium | reverse complement strand
TCTTGCGTTCCTTCTGCAATCCTTCTCACCTGCCTGCCGAGGGACCGGCTTTTCAACCAAAAGCGCTCAAAGTAGGGTTCACCAAACTCCATAAGCTTGAAATCCGGATCCAGTTGGGCGCCCAACCCCTCGCTCATGGCGATTACTTTGAATAGAAAAACAAGATCGCTCGGCAACTGAAGCCTGTGCCGCAAGGCTATTGAGACCAGAGCATGAAAGGTGTCCGCCGCCGCAATTTCCTTCAGAGGTTTATCATAGAAGCGATAGAGCATATGGTCGAGGTCGCGCTTAAGGACATGCCTTTTGATCGTCCTACCAGCAATGCCGAGTGCCAACAATTCATCCACAAGCCGGTCCGCATCTTTACGAATCAGCGCTATTTCGAGCCGGATCAGAGACAACCGGAGGTTTTCGTCAAGCCTGCCCACCATGCCGAAATCGATAAGGCCGATGGATTCATCGGGTAGGACAAAGAAGTTTCCCGGATGCGGATCGGCATGAAAGAAGCCGTGATCATACGTCATCGTGAGAGCGATGTGGGCCGCTTTCCGGGCGATTTGTTTGCGGTCCAGGCCGGCTTTATCCAATGATTGAATGTCATTGATTTTTATCCCTGAAATCTCCTCCATTGTCAAAACTCTCTTCGTCGTGTACTCCCAAAAAATGTGGGGAACGTGCAGTGCACTGTCACCGGCAAAATTCTGCCGGATACGGTCCGCGTTCTGACCCTCAAACGTGTAATCCAGTTCGTTTCTCAGTGTGAACGCGAATTCCTCTATCCATCCTGAAATGTCATAGTGAGAACCCAATTCCGTACGCCTTTCAGCCAGCCGTGCAAGTTCGGCAAGAACCTTGAGATCCTGATCCACGAGCGCCTCCACGCCAGGCCGCTGAACCTTGACCACAACCGGCGTGTCATCGTGCAATCGCGCGGTGTGCACTTGACCGATTGACGCGGAGGCTCTCGGTTTTTCATCAAAGGACTTGAATATTTTTTCAGGTGTCTCGCCGAGTTCGCTCCCGATGATTTCAGCCACCTTAGCATAGGGAATAGGCGGCGCACTATCTTGGAGCTTGCTGAATTCCGTGATGTATTCGGGCGGCACAAGGTCAGGCCGGGTGCTCAATATCTGCCCCAACTTGATAAAGGTCGTGCCGAGATCTTCCAACGCCATTCGCATGTGCTCCGGCTGCGTGTAAGGCTCCTTGCGTTTAGGATGGCCAAGCAGTCCCCAGTGAAACGGGACGAGGCCGCCGAGGTTTAACTGCAGAGCAAGCCAGCCAAGTCCATGCCGCGTCAATATTACGGCAATCTCACGGTATCTGTCGAGATGTTTCCGCTTTTGTTTGAAGATCATGCACCCCTTGTTCCGCCTGAATTCAGTCTTTTGACTTATACAGCAAAGGGAGCCCTTTCTGTTTCCACTCAATCATGCCCTCGTTTAAATTCCAGACATTCGTATATCCAAGCTTAACCAATGTTTCGGCCGCAATTACGCTCATACGGCTGGTCCTGCAATAGAGAACTATTTTTGCTGTTTTGTCCGACGGGAGCTTATCTGAGTTTCTTTCGATTTCGTTGTACGGTATGAACGTATCGGTATCAGGTAACTCACCCTCGTAGGGGGCATGAACATTGACCAGCAGAAAATCTTTCTTCTCCATCATTGCCCACAATTGTTCGGAGAGGATATTGCGATAGGTTCCGCCGGGAACCTTCACGACTTCACCCGGCGGGTCATCGGCCAATGACTGTGAGGGTCTATTCTCTGCCTGTGCATAAATGGATGCACTGAAAGTGAGTATCAAGATAGAAATGGTCGATAAGAATATTGTTTTCATCTATTGACTACTTATTTTTTGCCTTCCATTTCCTTCATCCTCTGCCGCATGTGCGTCATCTGGTCCTGCATAGTCTGCATTTTGTGTTTGGCTATGAAGCCATGATCCATGCTTTCGGACATTTCCGTCATCTGTTTGGACATGTCTTGCATCATCCTTGACATCATCTTCATGCGTTTGTCGTCAGGCATGTTTTTCATCATTCCGGACATCTTGTTCATCATCTCCGACATCTGGCTTGTCATCTCCATCATGCTCTTCATCATTTGCTTCCGGTCCGTCGTCTGCATCTGCCTGTGTTTTTTTTCGCTCACCGGGTCGCTCTTCGTGCCGCCGCCCGTCTGGGCGAAGCTAAGACTTACAGTTAAAGACAGGATAAGCATAGCTGTCAATAAAAAAACTCTTTTCATCATAAACCTCCTTCTTCTGTTTAATGAGACCGTTTGCGTAATCGAGTGAGGCAACATTCTACGTTTTTTCCATTTGAACTGCCGGCCGCCTCCGCTCAGAAGTTTACTCTCTGAGATGTCTGAATCACCAACTCGTTTGCCGCAGGTTTTCCAAACTCTGTAGGAAGGCCGTGGAACGAGTAGATCTTTGCATCTATTCTGATTTCAGCACCCAGTTCTTTGTCTACCGGCACATTAAAGGCTTCCTTTTTGACTTCCAGCGGTTTAAAGGCAGTGGACTTCTCTTCCGAATAGGAGGAGATAAGCCAGGCCGCTGCTACAGATTCACCTTTCCTTGAGAGTCCTATATTCTTGTATTCCCTTTCTTCCTTGAAGATGACCGTTCCGTCCTGTTTGGTTGCGGATACCTCCAGTATCACTTTCCCTCCCCATGGTCACCCGTCGGGGACATTATGCGGAATTCTATTCTTCATGGTGACCTGGATCTGAATTTCATTTGGGGAGGTCTTTTCCGTATTCAAGGAAAGGCTCAGAGCCTTGGACATAGTTTCTTTAGACCTCCCTCCGGGAAATAGATGGGAATGGTCGGGCCGTTTCTTGCCTCCCGGTGCTATTGCCGTTTTACCCATGATTTCCATATGGCATTCCTGACACTGCTTGGCTCCTTTCACGCCTTGCCACTCTTCAAAAACAAGGGAACAGTACACATTAAAGGTTCTCCGGGAATGACAAGAGGCACAAAATTGTGACTTCTCATGGAGTGGTGAGAATTTTGATCCGTGGCCGGAAACCTTTTCCGGAGCAGGGTCTTTAATCGGACCATACTTGACGCCGGCCCGGCCAAAGGAGCCTGTCCATTTACCTTCGGGATTGATGGAATGGCAAACGACGCAACTAATCTGGATTCCTCGAATCTCCTCCCATCTTCCCTTCGCTATGGCTTCGGAGACTTGCTGAACGAGTCTATCGGGAGCAAACTGTACCATCGGTGCATGGCAGAAAAGACACTGTCTCAATTCCGCCGGTCCGGCCTCTCTTCCCAGTTCCTGTTTTGTTTCTTCCCGCTGGAGATATTCCAGATATTTGAGATACAATGCTTGAAAGCCTGCGTTATTGACAGACTTTGCATGATAGGATCTGCTCCACTCTTCATAGTGGTGATAATGGCATCCGGAGCAGACGAGAGGATCCGCAAAAACCTTTCTCATATCATCCATGGAATCGAATACGGGAACGTCACCAATTGTCTCGAAGGACATCTTTTTCCATTCCACAAGGTCTGCCCGCGCAATGCCTGCAAGGCCGATAAAGGCCATTAGTAATATGGCAATGACTCTTTTGTACATATCAACCTCCTTTCTTTTGAAGGATTTGTTTCCCTGTGTAAATAACTTTGAACTCGGCTTCGCCCTTTGCTTTCGACGAGGCGTCTGTCATCATCCCCGACATTTTCTGCATCATTTCCGACATTTGAACCATCATTTCTTTCATCGATTCATTCAATTTTTCCGGTGTCATCCTTTCTTTTTCTTCTTTCATCTCCTGAAGATGTCCCTTCTGCTTGGTTTCGGTTCCCTGTGTGCCGCCGTATATCTCAGCGGAGCCAAGATTTACAATAAAAGCCAAGATAAACATAGTGACTACTGCTCTTTTCATCTTAAACCTCCTTATATCCGTATATCCGTCGTTGTTTGATCGATCGATACTTTGCTTGCTTCCGTCCGCTGAAGGCTCACCTCATTTCGATTTAAATGTCAGCGCCAATCTTATTTTATTGTGTTCTTGCACCCAGTCTCGGAATGAACATCGGCGTCTTATCCATATATTTCTTATATGCGTCTCCGAATATCTTGAGCATCTCGCCTTCTTCCCTCTTTGAGAGGCGATAATAAACAAAAACAAGCACGGGGAACATAACCGCCGTTATTATCGTGGGCCATTGAATCAGCATTCCGATCATGATGATAAAAAGACCTGCATATTGTGGGTGCCTGATATATGCATATGGTCCATCCGTTACGAGTTCTCCCTTTGCACCATGGATCAGCTTCCAGCTTTTCCACATAATTGCAAATCCTATGATTACCATTCCGTTGCTGATGAGATGAATGACAGTCATCATTGCAGCCCCGCCGCCGAGGAATGTAAGCCAGAGATGTCCGCTCGCATGGGAAAAAGGATTCAATGCAGGATATTTGCTGCCGAGGACGCCTGTGAGTATGTAAATCGTGAGAGGGAATCCGTACATCTCCGTGAATAGGGCAACAAAAAATGCGAGAGTCGCACCCATAGAACGCCATTCTCTCTTCTTCAGCGGCGCGAGAAAACTTATGATGAAAAAGGCAAAGAGTCCGATATTTACTACAACGAGACTCCAGAAACCATAGGCATAGGAAATTCCTTCACCATGCATATTATTCTCCTCGTTAAATTCTCACAATACTCATAACCTGCACCATCTCCTGCTCAAGAAATTGTATATCGGCACAAAGACTACGCCGATGTACGCTCTTCCTCTTCTCCATGTCGGTGTCCGCCGTGACCGCCCATGCATCCGCCTCCGAAAAGGTGCATGCCGATGAAAATAGAAAGTCGACAGCGACCATGTGATCAGCCCGAATATTACAAACCATGAGTAATGGACCCTTATGGGAATGCCCATAAGAGTCCCTATTCTCATTGAACCGGCTTGAAATAACTCAGCCACAACTATTTCTTTCCTTCTGAAAATATCAGGCAATCTTCACGCCATGAACAATATATCTGGTCGCAGTATCCGGACACAGCAGAGCCGTAACAGTCGAAATTGCCTTCCGCCATCATCGGTATACCTGAACTCTTTCTCTTTCCTCAGGGGCTTCATAACTCTCCCATCCATGACGCAGGCCTTCTATTTTTTTTAACATATTCCGCCAGACTTTCCCGGCTTACTTGATCGATTGCGTTTGTTATGTTCATATTCATGGAATCAGAAGCGCAGATTAATTAATAGGCGAAGGGAAATTCTGCAATCCCCAGCGCGACAGCCCAGCCCTCTTGAAACCCTTTTCGGAAGCAAGGATGTCAAGATGGACTGTAGTTATGTCCTCCAGAGTCAGGTCTGATTCATAACCGAGTCTGCGGGAATCTACGGTCTTTATGTACTGATGACACTGATCGCACAAGTCTATCCTGTAAGCCTCCAGTCCTTCTTCAAAAAAATAGTGGAGTTTTTGCTGGTCTCTGTTCTCGCAGAAGGGGCATTTTAGACGTTCCGACGGCCACTGAAAGCCACAGAAAGAACATAAGAAATATCGTTGCCCTTCGCCTTTAAGCAAGGACATGGCGGGCACCGATCCGCAAATGGGGCAATATCCCCTTAGCCAGTTTTTGAGGTCGACCTGATCCTTCAATTTTTCCATATTGGCTCTGAGAGAGGGCTGAATGCTTTCATGAATCAAGAATTTAAGAATAGGTCTATCAATATCGAATTTGGCAGCAATATCGCCCAAATATTTTTCGTCAT
>JBFLXP010000211.1:0-5765 GCA_040757315.1 Nitrospirota bacterium | reverse complement strand
TAAGACGGATGTCGAACCATGACATTGTCATCCTGAGCTTGTCGAAGGATGCGTCGCGTGGATTTCATGGCCTGACGGCCACTCTCCACTAAAGGGTTACATTTCCAAAAAAAATTTTTTCTTGACAACCAAAAGAAAGCCGGAGTAATATCTCTTTCACCTGTTCTCACTTCGGGGGTAAGGAACAGAATGGGGTTTATACTTAAAGCCATAGTTTTCTTTTTTCTCTTCTCCACGAACGCGTTCGCAGAAGAAACCCCTGCCTACGAACTGCATATTTCAAAAGGCATCCTCGCTCTTGATACTAAAGAATATTCCAGGGCCATGGAAGAATTCACAGCCGCTCTCAAAGTAAAACCTGATGATCCCACGGCAAATCTGTACCTTGGAATTGCTCACTACCGATCGGGAAAAGAGCGGGATGGAGAAAGATTTCTAAAGAAAGCACTGAGTATAGATCCCCGTTCTCCCAGAACGAACCTTGAATTGGGAATCCTATACTACAACCGCGGGTTGTGGGATGAGTCACGAGACTTCATGGAGACAGCAAAATCTCTCGATCCAGGAACAGAAGTGGCGACCGCGGCAGAGAATTATCTCAAGGAAATGGGCAAGAAGGAAGCGGCGGTAAAGGCGAAGGATTGGGCGTTAAGCCTTACAGCGGGGGCTCAATATGACAGTAATGTGATTCTGGAGCCTTCTGACGGGACATTACCACAGGGCATTTCTAATAAGCACGACTGGAGAGCCGTTCTTTATTTTGATGGCCACTATACGCCGGCTATCTCCGGCAAGCTGCGTCTCGGCCCGACTTATTCTTTTTATCAGAGCATCCATGCAGAGCTTCATGATTTCAACGTGCAGCAATATCTTCCCGGTGTCATGGCAAGCTTCTCGCTGAATAAGTATTTATTTTTCAGAACAGACTATTCCTATGAATATACAACAGTAGGCGGCAGCGGGTATTTGTCTGCTCACAGCGTTGCCCCTGTTCTGACGATAGCCGAAGGCCGGGGTTTTTTCACTCTTCTGAGATATCAGTATCAGAACAAGGATTTCAAAGATTCGGAACTTTTTGCGAATAATTCCGAACGGGATGGATCAAACAACCTGTTCGGTATTATTCAGTACGTGCCTGCAGGAATAGTCACGATACGGCTGAGTTATGCCTATGACGTTGATGACACGGATAAGATCCACTGGGCATACAAAGGGCACTCAGGCGAATGCAGCCTGAGTGCTGATTTTGGCGAAGGCTGGAAAACAGACCTTACCGGGCAATATTACCGCAAGGATTACAGAGGCGATTATCCGGGGACAGGAACAAAGAGGACAGACGAGCTGAAGACGTTTTCAGTAAACCTCACCAAGACGATGAATAAATGGTTGGACATAACGGCCGGGTGGTTGTATGAGCAGGATGATTCCAACATAGACATCTTTGAGTACGAACGGAACATAACAACATTTCTGTTACGGGTGTATATATGATGAAAAGAATATATCTACCCGTTATCCTCATTCTCCTATTTCCAGGGATCGGGTTGGCTGAAGAAATTGCAGGAAGCATCGTCGCTCTGAAAGGGAAGGCTCTTATCCTTAGGGACGCACAGACACGAGAGGCTGTCCTGAGAGAATCCATAGTAATAAGAGATACGGTTGAGACAAAACAGTCGTCGAGGGTGAAGATGCTCTTCGTGGATGACAGCCTCCTGACTCTTTCAGAGAATTCAAGGTTAATTGTCAAAGAATACATTGCTTCTTCTGCTCAAAGAAAAGGACGATCGGTTTTCAATCTTATTAACGGCAAATTACGATCGTTGGTAGGTGGGGGTGAGTTTGAGATTCACACTCCGACCATGACAGCGGCAGCAAGGGGGACTTATTTCATCACATGGGTTGATATTGAGGATGGGATTACGGTCAGTGGGGTGACAGTGCTTGAGGGAGTTGTCGAAGTACATCACATCAATCCGGCTATAGCAGGCGTAGTCAGGCTCGAACGTGGGACGATGACAAAGGTGTCTGAAAACAAACCACCCGCGCCGGCTATGACGACACCTCCACAACTGCTGAAAGAACTGATTAGGGCGACGGAATTACAGGAGACACCCGAGGTGGAGAGGAGACCGCCCCCGGTGAGAGAGACAGCACCCGTCCTCCAGCAATTGCCGCCTCCAATACTCGATAAAAAACTGCCGGTGACGCCGCCAATCGAAAACCAGGTCCCACTGAAAACAACCCCTGTGCGCATCCGTATCCCTATTCCGGAGGGGATTTAAATGAATAGGACAGGATATGCAAGTGGAATAGTCATAACGTGCTTTGCAGCATTTCTGCTTTTGACTGTTAATTGCGGCGGAGGTGGAAGCAGTGTCGGAAATACTCAGGTCAAGGTGACAGCGAGTTTCAAGGATGCCGGTGCAAGTGCCGGAATGAAAGCAGCAGCCTCGACTCTGAAAAGTATCCGTTGTACCGTCTCAGGACCAGGTATGCCGGCGATTATTCATATTGTACCGGTCGTCGGCAGAGTTGTTGAGTTCACAATGGTCATCCCGAACGGACCACGGCGTCATTTCATGCTTGAAGCGATGAACTTTGCGGGAGAAGTCTTATATCGGGGAGATGCGCATTTAGATCTCGACGGGACACCTAAAACTGTCGAGATCGGACTTTACGAGACAGCTTTAGTTTTCACTTTATCAGAATATTTCCCTTTAGGACAGGGAGATATTTGGACGTACAGAGATATTCACGGCGATTATGATTCTCTAACAATAGGAGGAACAGAAATAATCAATGGTGTTGCCGGGGTCAAAGTAATAAAGAATTCAGGAACTTACAATTTAAAGACAATAGACAATAGTGGATTAAAAGAACTTAAAGAGTATGACATAGATGAAGACGGATGGAACATCAAAATATATAATCCCCCCAAACACTATTTGCCGGCAAAACTTCATGTTGGTCAGAGTCATTCTTACACTTCAACAGTTCATTATGCTGATAACAGTGGCATTTCAAAGACCGGAACTGAAACAGGCACTTTCACTGTAGTGGGAATCGAGGATGTCACCGTACCGGCGGGGACATTCAAAGACTGTCTGAAGATTCATACTGTAATCAACTTTTCCTTTTCTGACGGTTCTTATTTGGACGAAGACATCGGAACATCTTGGTTGGCAAAGGGAGTGGGAATAGTAAAGCAGAGTGGGACAAGTACAGAAAACACCGGAGGCGTTGTGGAAGTGGGGACATGGGATGATGTCCTTGTCAGTGCAACGATAGGCGGGGTTAAGTATTATGCATTAGTTATCCCGGCTCTGATCGGAACGTGGGGATACTTCAATATAGATCATACGAATGGCGGCGGGTGGGAATCGAGTATCGGGACTTTCACTTTGAATCCTGACGGTACCGGTATTCACACAAGGACAGAAAATGATTCAGAAGAAGGTGTCAGAACACTGACGGATAACTTCACTTTTTCAGCGCTCCAAAACAGCAATGGTACTATCTTGATGATTGTTGTTACAGCTGAAGAGACTAATGAAAATACTATTGTCCTTTCCGACAACGGAAACATGCTCTTATTTGATGGTACGGAAGATATCGATGACCAGGAAATGACGGTAGCCATCAAGTTGAATACATCTAAGATATATACCAATGCCGACTTGACCGGTGATGGATATGGGATGCTCTACGTCCACGATCCGAATAGAACCTACCTGCCAGGTGGTTATGTATCAATGTCGAGTATCAGATCTTTTGACGGCGCCGGAGGCAGTCCATTCACGATAACATGGAATGCCGATGGGATTGTCGGGTCCGAAAGTTTTGCCGGAACATATTCTCTAAGCTCTGATGGGAGAATATCATTCACCGGTGGGGCGCCGATTATAGGATATTACGGCGGCAATGAAAACCTCATATTAGGTTCTTACCCCGTTGTGGCGAATTATTATGAAATCGCTGTCGGTATGAGAAAAGGGGACAGAGTATATTCAACAGCCGACCTTGCAGGCACCTGGGCTTTGATCCAGTTTGGGGATATATCCGGAGTAATCTTTAATTCGGCTTTCGGCGCAATGAATTGTAACAGCACGGGCAGTTGCGCCTATTCTGTAAAGAGTCAAAATAACGGCATTATTCTAAATAGTTCAGGCACACTGAACGTCTCTTCTCTTTCTGCAGATGGAAGTCTGGAAGGGTCGATCGTGCCTGACGTTCCTTTTTTGTTTACCGGGGCAATCGGCAATGGTGGGAATACCATTGTCGGCAATAGAAGTTTTGACGGAGCTTTTCTTGACAGGAGATACATTGTCATAGGTATTAGATGCAGTGCTTGTTACAATATGGCTGGATTCTGAAGTCTAAAGCGGTCAAAAGAATCTGTTTCCTTAAGTAATATCCGGCAGGATATTTGTTGCACCTCCTGGCGGGCGCCCGGCAACTCATCCCTTGAATCTCCAATAGCTCCGGTCTTATATTAGGAGCATGCCCATGAAGACACGAACTGCGGCCCGTATGTTGATTGTTTTGCTGATTTTTGCCGGCAGTTTTGCCGATCGCATCCGTGCGGACGACAGCGTAACGAAGATCGTCAATTCCCTGACCCTCGAACAGAAAGTAGGCCAGCTTCTGATGGTCGGCATTCCGGGAAGAAGTCTGAGCGAAAAGGATGTCGCTCATCTGAAGAGTATAAAGCCCGGCGGCATTGTCTTCTATGGAAGAAACTTTCATTCCGCTTCGGACATTCGTCCCCTTATCTCAAAAATAGAAGCTGTGCTGAATGATCAGAATCTTCCTCTTTTTTTCGCCATAGATCAGGAGGGCGGCCTTGTGCACCGGGTCCGTGGAGAATACTTTAATCCTCCCTCCGCACCTGCAATCGGCGCGGCACATTCGGCAGACCTCGCCAAAGAGTCAGGCAGGGCCGTAGGGATCGCGCTCAAAGATCTGGGAATAAACATCAACCTCTCTCCTGTTCTGGATGTGCCTTCCGATATCCTGTCGTCTCCGATTCCGGGTCGTTGCTACAGCGACAGCCATGAAACGGTTGGACTCATGGGAGTATCCTATATCAAAGGACTAAGGGGTGCAGGCGTGCTTGCCACAGCCAAGCATTTTCCGGGTATAGGCGACGCCCGTGACGATTCGCATTTTGTGCTCCCCAACGTCTCCTGGAAAAACGCGCAGAAGAAAGATAATGCCCTTCTTCCATTCAAGCGAGCCGTCGAAGAGGGGATCGATGCCATTATGGTGGGGCATGTTGTCGCGGAACCCGGAGATGGAGAGAATCCTGCCTCGCTCTCCTCATATTGGATTAAAAAGGTCTTGAGGGAAGAGATGGGATTTCAGGGCCTGGTCATAGCGGATAATATCGAAATGAAGCCGATTCAGTATCTGATGGAGGTTGGAAAAAGTGCGATTGAGTCCGTGAAGGCCGGCGCGGACATAGTTCTTGTAAGCCACGAGAAGAAGAACCAGGAGGCTGTATACCGGAGCCTGCTCAACGCAGCCCGGAGCAAAGAACTATCCTTGTCGAGGATCGATGAAGCAGTGGAGCGCATCATCAGGACCAAAAAAGGATTGACCAAGGTCAGGGCCGGGGATGGCTTTTCCCGCGATCTGGCCTCTGTCTCGCGTGCTATTGCGGAGAATTCCGTCATGGCGATCAGGCGCAAAGACGCGCCGGAAATGGTCCTCGGAACGGACAAAAGAATACTTTACGCAGGATATAACACAAATATGTTTGAGGC
>JBFLXP010000210.1:0-5830 GCA_040757315.1 Nitrospirota bacterium | reverse complement strand
AAGAAAGGAAAAACAACGAAATGACCTTCACTCAGATTTTAGAGAAAGAAATACTCAGACTTCAAGAAGAAGAGATACCGAAAAACCAACAAAGAACAGTTGACGAAGACTTAGCACTTATGTGGAACAACGAGAGATACACCCGTGCAATGCTCAGACTCTATGCAATGAAACTTCTCTACCACACATACACACATTAGAAAGGCTCCGCATAGCAGGGGAGGGCCTGTAAACTTTCCCTGCTATGCCCTCTATCCACCAAAAACCACCGCGATTTCTCCCGAGAACGCCATATCTCCTCAAGCCGGCCCCGTTCATTCTTCACATACGCACGGCCACGATTCCAATAAAAAAGAGAAAGATCACAAAAATCGCCCCGCGTAAAAAAACTCATTGCTTCCAAGACTCTCCCAAACTTTTGTCGAAGCCACCCCGCAATCTGACTAGATCCAATCCGACGAATACCCTTGAAAAAGGGATCATCAATACCAAAACTCTTTGTTACATACTTCATGAGATATCCAGTATTAACCCTACGAACCGGCGTAATACCCACATTGCCATATTTCCAGAACGACTGTATCCGCTTTACATCATCACCAGTGAACCAAGAGTCCTTAGGAAAACCAAAAATAATATGCCAATGCAAAACACGCTCACCGGTTCTTTCAAAACGCTTCTCCTGAACTTCCACAGTCCAGAGATATACAACGTCACCATAATGACGGCGCATGCGCACAAAGAACCCATTTAGAAGACCCGGCCTATAGTTTTCTTCAACCTGAGTCAAAGTTATATGCTTAACAAACTTCCGATCGAATCTAAGGCTGTTCATGAACCCCATTGTTGTTTTTCGATATAGCCTAACCCAAATGGCGTCGATTTAATCGAAATCAGCCGACCCAATCAGAGTTCTTCACGGATTAAAATACCCTAACCAAAAAGAAAGGACCGGAAGCGGAGAAGCTCAGGTTTTTTCGAAGGACCAAAGAGGCTTCGCCGCTGCCGGAAGGTACAGGGTATTGTCGCTTTTTTTCATGATGTGCATCAAGGATATTTTTCTGCAAGGGCGTAATTTCCCTTTTCCTCGACCAGTTATCTGCCAGCGTGACAACTGTAAGAGCATGAGGATATGGAGCCACGGATTTATCGATGCGTATTTTGACGGATACGGCAGCGCCGTTTGTTTGAAGCGGTACATCTGCGCCGATTGTGGTTGCGTATATACAATACGGCCCTTCGGATACTGGCCCAGGCATCATGTGCCGATAAGGATCATAGTCGAGCGGATGTGCCATCGGGTGAGGCACGGCGTATGGGGGAAAAGCGCATACACCCGGCAACGACAGGGAAACTGGCTTGCTGCGCTTAAGAAGAACATAAGAACCTATCTTGGCCTGCGCTTCGAAGGCGATATTATGGACGGCCTTTACGGACTGCTGCATACCTTCAGACAACCTGTGATCCGGGCGGTTTAACTGGAAAAGAATCCCGGAGAGTTCCGACTCCACCGAATTGTGTCCTTATATTAAGGCCCTTTCGTGTGGTATACCTCTTCATCACACAAAAGAGGAGGTTTTGATGGATGAGGAGCTGAAAAAACGTATCGCAGTGTTTCGTTTCGGGGTAATCGCCGACTTCATAGGGAGCACCGAACTTGGGCGCGGCGAGACCGAGAGGCTGATGAGGGAGAAGTGCGCCCGGAAGTGGCTCATTCCGGAAAGCACAAGGACTTCGATCGGAGAATCGACGATCAAGGAATGGATAGCCCGGTACAAACTTGCGGGCAATAAACTTGAAGCGTTATATCCCCGGGACCGTTGCGATCGCGGCAAGACACGGGCGATTGATCCGGAGACGGCGCAGGGGCTCATTGCGTTAAGGAAAGAGATGCCAGCGGTCTTACTACCGACCCTTCTGCAGGAGGCGCAACAGAGGAAAATAATCCTGCCGGGAATGAAAGTGACATATTCGGCGCTCTACCGGCTGTTATTGGCTGAAGGGCTTTTGCAAAAGCTTCCCGGTGACCCGCAGGACCGCCGGAGATTTGAGGCAGAGAATCCCAACGACCTCTGGCAATCCGACATCATGCATGGCCCATATGTGACTGTGGAAGATAAACAACGTAAGACCTACCTGCTTTGTTTTCTGGACGACATGAGCAGGCTGGTGTGTCACGCTGAGTTCTATCTGCATGAGAGACTGGAATGCTTTCTGGACAGCTTCAAAAAAGCGCTCCTGATCCGCGGGATTCCCAGGAAACTGTATGTGGACAACGGCTCTGCATTCAGGAGTCATCATCTTGAGCATACCTGCGCTTCGTTGGGCATCGTTCTTATCCATTCTAAACCGTATCAGCCTGAAGGCCGGGGCAAAGTTGAACGCTGGTTTAGGGGAGCACGAGAGCAGTTTTTGAGTGCCCAGAAAATAACAACGCTGGCGGCGCTCAATGAATCACTCCGGCAATGGGTTGATTCCTACAATGACAGAGTCCATAGCATTACCAAAGAAGAGCCCTTAAAACGGTTTGCTCGGAACATTGAGTGCGTAAGGCCGGCACCGAAAGACCTGGAAGACCATTTCAGGAAAACCGCAAAAAGAACCGTTGCAAAAGACAGGACTATTGCCCTGGAGGGCCGATTGTACGAGGTCCCGGTCGGCCTCATCGGCAAACGGGTGACCCTCCTCTATCATAAACATGATCCTGCCCGGATGGAGATTATGTTTGACGGCAAGACCTATGGGTTTGCCGTGATGCTGGATGTAAACGTCAACTATCGTGTTAGAAGAGACAAAGGCACCAGGGGGAGAGACACTTTTGAGATCGGCGATGAAGGCCGGTATGACGGCGGAAAACTATTTGGCAAGGCCGATATGGAGAAGAAAGAACAATGAGAGAGCACTACAGAGTATTTTTCGGATTCAAAAAAGAGCCGTTTTCACAGGATATAAGAGTGGAAGACATGATGAAGCACGCCGGTCTTGTGGGTGTAAAGGAGCGCTTCCTGTATGCCGTGAACCTGGGTGCCATTGCAGTGATTACCGGCGATGTCGGAAGCGGCAAGTCCTCTGCTTTACGGTTTGCCTCGGCAACACTGCATCCTTCGGAATATCGTGTGCTGTATGTCACTGCCACCTCCGGAACGATTGCAGAACTCTACAAGCAGATATGTCATGCTCTGAACATCGAAATCAAAGGCAGTTCGAAGGCCATACTCAGCAGGACGATAAAGAGTTGCATCCTGGAACTCGTGGGTAAAAAAGAGAAACCTGTACTTATCATTGATGAGGCATCGCTGATACGCCTCGATGTCTTCTCAGAGCTGCATACCCTGGTGCAGTTCGAAGGAGATTCCAAATCCGTGCTGCCGATAGTTCTCGCCGGGCAGAATAATCTCATGGACAGTCTTATGTTCCGTCAATCAAGGCCACTGGCATCACGGGTGGTGGCAAGAGGTCATATGGAATCCCTCAATGCTGAAGATATGGCTGCTTACCTGCAGCACCATCAGAACATCGCCGGATGCAAAAAGAGTCTGTTTTCGGAACAGGCTGTCACAGCAATACATCAGGGTTCAGGAGGATTGCTTAGAAGGGCAAACAATCTTGCCCGCGGGGCACTGGTCGCTGCTGCCGCAGAAAAATGTTCCACGGTGTCGGCTGATCATGTTCGTGTCGCCTCAACGGAAATAATCTAACACGCTCGGGGGGCAGCAATGCCCCCCTCAAAGGTCAGTCTAAAACGATAAGGTCAGAATAATCAGAAAAGTTAGGTCGGATTAATTCGAAAAACAACACCACGGCTTCGATTCATCGTGGTGCGCAACTTGCGTATGGCACCCTTCGCATCCACTATTTCTTTGAGTCATCCCCGTATCTTTGGCTTCCGCGAGAGTCTTATGACAGCTTGTCGCTCCTCCGCACGTCCCGCTTTGTCTTCCGGGCGCCTCTGACAGAAGGCCGTCCATATCGGCTACTCCATAAACATTATGACCATAGACGTCATTTTCCGTGCCCCCGAGGGAAACAAAATAGAAATTGCCGCCCGCAAGAGGCTGTGTCGGATAGCCGCCGGTGTTAAATACGATCGGAACTCTGCTTCCGCCGATCGTTACGATTGTCTGATCCGTGGTTGAAGAATGGCATCCGACGCACCCCGAAATCAAAAGGGTTTTGGAAGGTTCGGTCTGGATGCTGCCGCCCGCAAGCTTTGCGCTGCTATCCCACCCTGCACCCTGGCCGTCCACCGCAACAGGACTGCCGTTCTGACTGTTATGCATCGTGTGACAATTTGCACAAGAACCTGTGATCTTTCCGTAAGCATCCGAATAAAAAAAGATCGCCACAAGAGCCAATACGGATACATAAATCGATATAGACTTATGTCTGTATTTTTTCCACATAATGCCTCGCAAATAAGATATAAATTCGCCGTCATGTCCCACGATGACAGCGGAGTGTCATAAAATAACATAAGCCATTAAAATTAGCAATAGCTAAAATGGCAGCCATTAATTACCTATTCAATTACTCCGTCATTCCCCGTCCGTCAATACGTAAGACGGATGATCGGGGAATCCAGTCCTTTCAATACGTTCTGGATTATCCGGTCGAGCCGGATAATGACAAAAACACGACTCTAAGGACAGACCCCTAAATAACCATAGATAATTGTTTGCTCTCCTCCTTGGCAAGGGGGAGATGGGCGGTTGTTGACAATATCTGCACAAAACCCCTCCGCCCTTCCCCTCGCAAAGGGAAGATATTAAATTCCTCGTCGCAAGCTCCTGCTTGTCTCGATACCAGCGAATACTGTAAGGTAATAAAATGACTCCCCGAAAAGATCAGTTCAGCGGTTGTTTGATCGGACAATGTCTCGGCGACGCGGTCGGATTCGTTGTGGAAGGCTATTCCCCTGCGGCGTCATGGAGATATGTCGAAGATTATTTGATGAAGGGAGACGTTGGCGCTTTCGGTAGATTCCCCTTTCCCTTCGGCCAGTATTCGGATGATTCACAACTGGCGCGCGAACTGATGCAGAGCTATGTCGCGTGCGGGAAATTTGATCCCGCCGACTATGCACGGAGGATACTTGGCATCTTTGCCGAAAAGCGGATCGTTGCATTTGGATATTCGACAAAAGAAGCTGTCAAGAGGCTTGCACAGGGCGTCCCGTGGGAAGAATCAGGCACACCACCCCCCTCCGCCGGAAACGGGAGCTCGATGCGCGCGGCCCCTATCGGTTTGTTCTTTTTTGACGATCCGGAAATGCTGATTCGAGCGGCGGATGACCAGGGGAGGATTACCCATAAAGATCCGCGCAGTTCTGCGGGAGCCATAGCGATCAGCGGCGCGGTTGCCCTGGCGCTTCGAGAAAAAACCATTGATGCGGCTTCCTTTTTGACGACTCTTTCACGGTGGGCGGAAAGAATCTCGCCGGTTTTTGCCGCCGAACTCGGAAAGCTTGCTGGATGGCTTCACCTGCCGCCTGAAGAAGCAGTGGTTTTTATTTCACAGGCGGGATTCGATCCTGAATATGTCGACGATGACGAATGGAAGGGCATATCGGGATTCGTAATCAGCAGCGTTCTCTGGAGCCTCTATGCGTTCCTCAGAACGCCCGGCGATTATTGGCAAACGATCTGCACGGCCATAGGAGCGGGCGGAGATACGGATACGACGGCAGCGATGGCCGGCGCGATAAGCGGAGCGCATCTCGGTATTGACGCGATTCCTGTAGATCCTGCGCATCGCCTCACCGACCGGGGCACGTGGAAATACGATGACCTTATCAACCTTGCGCATGAGTGCTATGAAATAAAGGTGCAGC
>JBFLXP010000209.1:0-5862 GCA_040757315.1 Nitrospirota bacterium | reverse complement strand
TAGAGATGACGGTAGTCCTCGTCGAACATGATATGGACCTTGTGATGAGTATAAGCGACTCGATAGCCGTTCTTAATTTCGGCGAGGTAATAGCCGAGGGCACGCCTCTTGAAATACAGAGAAACCCGGAAGTGATCGTCGCGTATCTTGGTGAAGAAGAAGAGATTCAGAGAGGCTATTATGCTCATCCTTAAGAATGTCGACGTCTATCACGGCAAGATGCACGCCATCAAGAGAGTCTCTCTCCACGTAAACAAAGGAGAGATTGTCACCCTCATCGGGAGCAATGGAGCAGGCAAAACGACTCTCTTGCACACTATATCGGGTCTCATCAGGTCGAAAAACGGAAGTTTGGTATTCAACGGCGCGGACATTTCCAGACAGACCCCTGACGCCATAGTGAAAAGAGGAATCTCCCAGGTACCTGAAGGGCGCCTTGTTTTTAAGCCTTTGAGCGTTGAGGACAATTTGCTGTTAGGATCATTTCACCGGTATTCCCTGAAAAATCGTTCAGGAATCAGGGATGACATGGAGATGATCTATTCCATCTTCCCCGTTCTGAAAGACCGCAGAAAACAACTCGCTGGAACTCTTTCAGGCGGGGAACAGCAGATGCTCGCCATAGGACGCGCCTTAATGGCAAAGCCAAAAATGCTTTTACTCGACGAACCGAGCATGGGACTTGCCCCGATCGTGATCAAAGAGATATTCAAATACGTCATCGAGTTAAGAGACACGTATGGTCTCACGGTGCTTCTGGTTGAGCAGAACGCAAGAAGTGCGCTAAGGATCGCCAATACGGGATACGTTCTCGAAACAGGAAGAATAATACTCCAGGGCCCTGCAGAAGACCTCCTCTTGAACAAGGACGTCCAGCGGGCCTATTTGGGCAGAGATGTGGACTATAGAATTTGATTCTTTGATGGACAGCTCTTAGAAACGGAGGGAACTCATGTATTGGGAAGAGGAAAAAGAATGCATTAGCAGGGAGTCCCTTAAACAGTTGCAGCTTGAGCGACTTCAGTCCACGCTGGTAAGGGTCTACATGAATGTGCCTTTCTACAGAAGAAAATTCGACGAGTTGGGAATTGATCCTGACGCCTTCCGTTCACTTGAAGATTTGAGTAAGCTTCCGTTCACCTCAAAAGACGATCTAAGGGTGAGCTACCCATATGGCATGTTTGCAGTTCCCCTGCGCGAGGTGGTCAGGGTTCAGTCCTCTTCAGGTACAACCGGAATGCCGACTGCGGTTGGATTTACAAGAAACGACATAAAAAGCTGGTCGAATCTTGCTGCAAGAGTTCTTGTGGCAGGGGGTGTTACTCAAAACGATATTGTTCAGATTGCGTTTGATTACGGACTGTTCACCGGAGCGTTAGGTTTTCATTACGGCGCAGAACGAGTAGGGGCTTCGGTAATACCAATTTCAAGTGTTAACACCAGGCGCCAGGTGAAGATAATGCAGGATTTCAAAACAACCGCCCTAATGTGCACGCCGAGTTATGCTCTTGCAATAGCCGATACAATTACGGAAACGGGCATAAATGTGAACTCGCTCTCTTTGAAATATGGACTCTTCAGTGCAGAACCATGGTCTGAGTCGATGCGGCATGAATTGCAGGAAAGGCTCAAGATTGTTGCGACCGACAATTATGGGTTAAGTGAGGTAATGAGTCCGGGAGTGGCCGGAGAGTGTCATGAGCGAAATGGTCTTCACATCAATGAAGATCATTTCCTTGTTGAGGTTATTGATCCGGAAACCCTCAAGCCATTGCCTGAGGGGAAGACGGGCGAATTGGTTATTACAGCACTCACAAAAGAGGCATTTCCTGTTATACGGTTCAGAACAAGGGACCTGACAAGCTTGGATACCGAGTTCTGTCCCTGCGGGAGGACGTTTGCGAGGATGAGTAAGGTCATGGGACGGACAGATGACATGATTAAGGTAAGAGGCATCACCGTCTTCCCGTCTCAAATTGAATCCGTGTTGTCTGAAATTGAAGGAAGAGAGCCCCATTTTCAAATAATTCTCGACAGGAAAGCTGCAGTCGACGAATTAACCGTCCTCGTCGAGGTATCTGAGTCCATGTTTTTCGACCAGGTCAAGAAGCAGAAGGACTTCATTGAGAGAATCAAGTCAAGACTCGCTGCAGAACTCGGCATATCGGTCGAAGTGAAACCCGTGGAGAGGCAAACACTCGAAAGGGTTGAGGGAAAGGCAAAGAAGGTGATCGACAGAAGGATGCTGTGACCGAAAGGAGGGCAAATGAAAAGTAAAGATTTTTTAAAAAAATGTAAAGATTAATAAAAATGTTTAAAAAAATAAAACATTTGTGGTATGCTGTCAAATCTTTTCTAAAAATTGGGAGGGAGGGTAAGATGAAAAAGCTGTTAGCTGTTGCTTTAATGGTGTTGACAGTAGGTGTTTTCTCCGTTTCAACTGCTCTTGCAGAAATAACTTTCAAGTTCGGCGCTTCAGAAAGGATCAGGCAGGAAATATGGGATAATGTGCTGGATTTAAAAACGATACCACAATCCAATTCTACTTACGATTATAATTTCTTCCGCTTCAAGACATCTCTGTGGGGCAGCGCAGATTTCAACAAGGATACCAGCATATACCTCAAGCTCACCAGCGAAGTGTACTATAATCTTGGTCCTCACCTGTACCCGGAAAACTCAGGAGACCCAAGGGGAAATAAGTTCACAAATCTGGATGAGAATGAGGGTGTCGTTGATAATTTGTATTTTAAAGCGAATAATGTCTTTGGTTTGCCAGTCAGTCTGAAGATAGGAAGACAGGATTTTTTCCCGACCGACAAGTATGGCGAGGGTTTCTTATTCTCTGATGGAACACCCCAGGATGGCTCGAGGACTTTTTACTTCAATGCAGCGAAGGCAAACTGGAGAATCAATCAGAATCACAATGTGGATTTTGTTTATATAACGAACCAGTTCCAGGACAGATATATGCCCACATGGCGCACTTCTATTGAAAATAGCGGAACATATTTCAATGAACAGAAGATATTGGACGTTTCCGACTCGCAGGCTTTTGTCGTGTATGGAAGAGACAAACTGAGTGACGCTCTGACTGTAGAACCATACTATATTTATAAAAGAGAAGAAGAAGCCCCCAAAACATCCCCGATTACTCCGGTCATTCCTGAACTCGATCTGAATACCATAGGCGCACGCGCCGTTTATGGGTCTGCGCCATGGACATTTGGAGGGGAGTTTGCGTATCAATTTGGAGAGTATGAGGGAGGAAGAGACAGAAAAGGATACGGGGGATATATCTTTGGAAGCCGTAAATTTGCGGACTGGAAACTGAAGCCCGAATTTGAGCTTCGGTTTGTATATCTGTCCGGAGACGATCCTGATACCGACAAAAATGAAAATTTTGACCCCCTATATTCGAGGCAGCCTTACTGGAACGAACTCCTTATCTATACATACATTCTTGAGTTTTATCGGGAAGCCAACGGGGTTGCCGCCTACTGGTCGAATTCCCAGTTATTTATGGCAAAAGCAACAATGGAATTCTCGCCGGACACGAAACTTGCCCTCTCATATCAGTACTGGAGGGCAAACGAATGGGCACAACCGCTGGCTCCGTTCAGCGGCATGTTCGCCCATGGGTATGAAAGAGGACATCTTCCGACGCTATTTCTTACGCACAGATTCAATAAGAACATAGATGCCTTTTTCCAGTATGAATATTTCATACCTGGAGATTTTTATGCCGACAATGCGAAAAATGCGCAATTCTTACGGTGGAACATACAGTTCAAGATATAACGGGATAGTCTGAATTCGCATGTGCGAGGGATGAGACAAAAGGCATAGCCGTCTCATCCCTCTTCATTTTTGGGATATTCTTGACATTCATTTACTGAATCTGTTAAAACTTATACATGAGTTTTGGCTATTTTTCATTTATTCCCTTTTTCTTCTGGTACGGCTTTTACTTTAGGCCGTCTACCTGAGGTGAGGGTTGATTGTGAGAGATAGGCAGAACTGAAATAAAAGATCAACCAGAAGCCGAGGGTGGACGGAAAGCGACCCCGGCTTTTTTTATTTCTGAGACAAAGAACTCGAGGCCGGGAAACTCTCCGGCCTTTTTTGGTTCCTGGGCTGAGGAAAGGAGAGGTCGGAATGATCATCGTGATGAAAGCAGGTGCAACGAAACGTGAGAGGGATGAGGTGATTAAGAAGATTAAGGAATTCGGATACAGACCTCATATTATTCATGGAACTACGAGAGATGTGATAGGCGCGGTCGGCGACGAGAGGGGGAAAGTGGTACTCCAGTCAATCGAGTTTATGCAGGGAGTGGAAAGCGTAGTCCCTATACTCAAGCCTTACAAACTTGCATCAAAGGAAGTCAAGAAAGAGACGAGCATCACAAAAATCAGTGAAACTGTCACTATAGGGGATAGAGATATCATTGTTATGGCTGGCCCTTGTGCGGTTGAAAGCGAGCAGCAGATTGTGGAAGTGGCAACTGCCGTGAAACAAGCAGGCGCCAGGATATTGCGGGGCGGGGCTTTTAAACCAAGGACGTCTCCATACGCTTTTCAGGGCATGAAGGAGGAAGGCTTGAGGCTGCTTGCCAAGGCCAGAGAAGTAACCGGATTGCCCGTCATCACCGAAGTGGTAAATCCTGAAACTGCAGATCTTGTTGCGGACTATGCGGATATCCTCCAGATAGGAACAAGAAACGCTCAAAACTTTGAGCTCCTGAAAAAACTCGGCCAGATTAAGAAACCGGTGATGTTAAAACGTGGGATGTCCATGACCGTTCAGGAACTTCTAATGAGCGCCGAGTATATACTGAGTGAAGGAAACCAATCGGTGATCCTATGCGAACGGGGCATACGGACCTTTGAGACCGCAACACGCAACACTCTTGATCTCTCGGCAATACCGGTATTAAAGGAAAAGACCCATCTGCCGGTTGTAGTCGATCCCTCCCATGCCACAGGGAATTATCGGTATGTCGCGCCGATGGCCTTTGCTGCTGTAGCTGCCGGGGCGGATGGTCTTATTGTTGAAGTGCATCCTGACCCTGAACATGCCTCTTCCGATGGTCCGCAATCCCTCAAGCCGCATAAATTTGCATCAATGATGGAAAAGTTGAGATTATTCGCGGAAGCGGCTGACAGAAGCCTTTAGAGGGACTAAACTTGAAAGACCGAATGCCGACTGGAATCTGTGCAAGAGCCTTGCCGTTTCACTACGCGTGGCTCATCCTTGCGGTCGGAACGCTCACTGTCTTCGGCGCTCTCGGATTGGCACGGTTCGGCTACACTATGGTGCTGCCCGCCATGCAGTCGGGGCTTGGACTTAACAACACCCACGCCGGAGGCCTTGCAACAGCAAATCTCATCGGATATCTGGCCCTGTCTGTTCTCGGAGGCGCACTATCAGCGCGTTATGGTCCCCGGGTTGTCATCACTGTGGGACTTACAGTGGCGGCTTTGGGCATGCTGCTCACGGGCCTGTCAAATAGCTTTGCAACTGCTGCAGCATGGAGGACGCTCACGGGCATCGGCAGCGGCGCCAGCAATGTCCCGGCCATGGGACTGCTTGCTGCCTGGTTCGTTCAGCGTCGCCGTGGTATGGCCGCGGGGATTGGCGTGACGGGGTCTTCGTTGGCGTTGATTGTTCTGGGACTTCTCGTGCCTTACATAATCGGCGCTTACGGCTTAAACGGCTGGCGCATTTGCTGGTTCTTTTTCGCGGCCATAACACTTGGATTGGCTGTTCTTGCCCTTGTCATTCTGCGCAATTGTCCTTCGGAAATCGGTCTCCTTCCAGTGGGCGCTCCTAAAGACTGCGAGCCTGTCACTGTTAAGG
>JBFLXP010000208.1:0-5867 GCA_040757315.1 Nitrospirota bacterium | reverse complement strand
AGCATCCTCAATGGTAAAATCCGGATGTATTGTCACGCCGGTAGCGTCCGTAATCGGATTTTCGTATGCATAATCAACTTTATTGTAATAGAGGTGATCCGCAATAATAACCTCAGACTTGGATATCATAAACTCGCCTTTTGCTGATATCTGAACATACTTGCTGTCATAGTATTTCTTCGATACCTGCTTTATGTCAGGTTTGAAGAACAGATCAGTCAGCCTACGGCCAGTTTCAGAATATTCATCAGAGCAATATTTCTTGAAATCTTTGAAATCACCTTGGTGAAAAATAATTATCTTCTCTTCCTGCCGTGTCAGTGCAGTATAGAAAAGTTCCCTGGACAATAGAGGGCATGGGTTTGGCAAAATGAAGAACACTGTTTTGAACCCACTCCCCTGAGACTTATGAATAGTAATCGCATAAGCCAACTCAATCTGAACGTCTCCATCCTCCTTAAAGTGTCGGCCTTTCATTTCATAGCTGTACCCTGGCTGGGATGAGAAAGTAATCTGTGTCGGAAACTCTCCCTTCCATCCTTTAGCAGAGAAAACACCGGTAACAAGGCCGATCTCACCGTTGGCAATGTATCTGAGCGCCTGAGGGTTATTGGATTGGTCAGGATACAATTTGTCATACTTTCCCCAACGAATGTTCCTTAAATTGATAACCTTGTCGCCATAGATAATCCTGTCTTCGCCTCGTGGTTTTGCAAGCATCCGCTTTTTCCTGAAGCCGTTAGGGTAAGTGCCGGGATCGATTGCAAGTTCAATTGTCTTTGCCTTGAAGTTCTTGTGAATCATGCGATTGATTTCTTTTGTGCCAAACCCATAACCCTTCATTGGTGACAACAACTGCCAGTTTTCGGCATCTACTGCCGATTCAATCCTGAAATAGGCATAACCATTCTTCTCAACTGCTCCTAAAGACTTGTCAAAGCCAACCTGGTCTGTAAGACTGCTCAGCTTCAGCTCTTTTTTCAACTCCTCCAGAGTCAGTTGCTCAAGATCGTTTACACTGTACCAGGAGACAAATTTAAGATTGTCCCAGGCCTTTGTCTTGTCGCCGTCAATCTCAACAAATATATCTTCATCAACCTTACGCACCAGTGAATTGCTGAACCATTTACTAAGGCGCACATCTATACGCTCGACTTCTGTTTCTCCGCCCGTCTTCTGTCCGGTTTGCCTAAAGACCGTTTCCAGCTCAGCATAGCCTTTTCCTATTTTGGGCTTGTCAGGTGCAAAGGTAGCCGGCATCAAAACATTGATGATGTCGACGAAGGGTCGGCCAGCGCCAATAGGCGGAAGCTGCCTGTGATCACCAACTAAGATAAAGCGATCAATTCCTACTAAGGCATCAAAAATGGCTGCCAGTTGGTCTTCCGTCATCATTGAAGCCTCATCCACAATAACTGTCTTGGCCTCTGCATGTTTAGGCGCATCAGGATTGATAAAATAACGCCCTGTGGTAGGATCATATCTATCCAGTTCTAACAAGAACTGGGCAATTGTCTTTGCATCAACACCCAGCTTGACCCTTGCCTTGCCAGTTGGGGCCAGACGCAATATAGAAGTGTTCTTGATTTTGGGCTCTTCGCAGAACAGATTAAGAAGGGTTGTCTTACCTGTTCCCGCCGGTCCTATCAGAACAGAAAAACGTGAGCGCGTAATTTCATCAAGGGCAGCAGCCTTTTCAGTCCTCGCTTTTTCCTCTTTCTTCCGTAGCCATTCAGGGAGTGCCCTGTCAATAGTACCGAAGGCTGCATCAATAATTATTCGCCAGTCGATACTGAGCTCAAACCTGTTCCCCTTCCTAATTCGGCGTTCTACAAAGTTGCTGATGGTCTCTTTAAACTCCTGTAACCGTTGAAGTTTATAGAACTTCGGATATTTCTTCTGTTTACCAGGTAGCGGATCTGGAATAGTCTCCTCCGGAATAGTTTTTATCTCGTCTTCAAAAAAGGGCTCGACCGCCCTCAGGATATCTTTGGTGATAGGGCAGGTCGGTTCTATTTTGCCCTCAACGATTTTGGTAATGAGCTGTTCTTCGGATAAAAGAGTGTCCCCGGCTGATGCAACGTTCTCCAGGATGTCAACGCCCAGTGCTCTGACTCTCCTTTGATCTACTTTCTCAGTCGCAGCTGACGGCGAGGGTAGCGGAAAGACCGCATTAATCTTTTCAGATGGAAAAAGGGCCTTGTCAACAGCACTAAACAGTATCGGGTCATCTTCCAATCTGGACTGTTCATAAAACATATACGGATTGTCGAGGTGTGCATTGAGGTCCTCGACATCATAAAAATTCTTCGCTTGGTCGTTATTAATCTGAAACCGGCTGAGCAGTTGAAGGTATTGTTTCTTTTCAGCTGGCATGACCTTCCAGACCTGTGATAATGTGGGACCTATGTGCTTTGAGAGATTTGTCGGTAGAATAGCGTTATCGCCCTTCAGGATTTTGTCGACATAATCCCAGGGGTTAGACTTCAGATCATCGCCATCCTTTTCGTAGATGATCTTCTCTATTTCCCATGCAATAAGATTCCCCTCAGTGATTCCCATGGCAGAAAGAACGGGACCTAATCCCGGAAATGCGCCCCTCATGTTCCATAACTTTGAAATCTCATTATTAATCCAGTCGATTTGTGCAGAGTAATTCTTGTCCAGCAATCTCGAAAACTTATTCAGGGAATCCCGCAGGATTAAAAGAGAGTCTATAGCTGTATCGTGATTTACGTGCTCCGACCCGTAAGAAAACTCTGCAATATTGGGCGCAAAGGCAACATACTCATATGGATTTATGGAGTCGTCCTTTTCAGCGATTTTTATGAACTCATGATAAGGGAGAAGAAAGCCGTCTTTAAAACCGTCACGGATAGAATGAAATATCGGCCTTTCCCATAAGACACTTCTAAACGGAGGATTTGGCTTTGAATAATCATATTCTGTTATCTTGCCGATTTTCTTGACCCGTCCCACGCCGATCAGGACCCTTCCGCCTGTTTCTACCAGCGGGATGTTCTTCGCGTAGACAAATATCAAGGATTTCTCTTCCTGCACAGCACTGATGAATGTGTCCAACATTTCTTTCTGGTTCTCGATCTGCTGTACCCAACTGTTATCAAAATCAAGCGCAGGCTCTCTTTGAGGATCATAATTGAGACCAAGCTCGGCTGCAATTTCAGATTCATCCGTCTTTAATTTCTTCAACATCCACCGATACGGGACTACGGAGAAGGAATAAGCTGGATATCGCAATAAAGTCTCTTTGTAATGCCCGTAAAAACTTGCATTCCCTTCACTTTCGCTGTATGGATGGCTGACAGGCTTAGTGATCTCATGGGGAGACATGAAACTTACTTTCTCAGCAACACAGGGAGGCAGCTTCTTCATGTCCAGTTCGTGAAAATATTTTTCGGCGTTTCCCTCTTCAAATTCGACATCCTTAGTCTGAATTCGGGGCAGAAACATGCAGGAAGCATTGTCGCGCGGATTATTACAGACCTTTCCGGTCCATTTGCCGTCATGCCAAGGAACTCTAACCGATAAATGTCTAAGAGGTAGCTTCATTTCCCCTCCCTATCCGACTATTAGCAAGAAAATATTCATTCATATATTCCAAAATGCTACTTATCAGGCGATGAAACATACTGGTTCCACCATCCGCCCTGACCTCGTAATCTCTTGTATGCCTCTGATGCAAGCCAGCCTGTAACAACTTTCTGAAATGCCTGGTCATTCATGAAACGTGCGAACAGTTCTTCATTCTGATCCATACGCTCGACAAACAGTGCCTCCAGAAGATTCTTAAATACTAATTCGAACTTGTCTTCAGGGTTCACCGCAGCTGCCTGTTTAAGCGCTTCATCTGTCATTGCTGCTTCAACAATTTGATCGAAGAACAATTGATCTGCCTGGTTGAAGTCAGTACCAAACCGCTCATTTACAATATCGATAAGGCGCGAAAGGGCAACGGGTTCCTCGCGAACCATGCCGGTACCTACTTCGGTCGGCCCATCCAATGCCCTGGCAGTCCCTTCTCTTAGGCTGATTGAACCTTCGCTGATCTTCTGGAGTCGATAATATTCCAATCGCACTTCGTCATCAAAGTTGTAGGTAGGGCCGGTACTTCGGCGTGGGAGTTTTCGGGCCAAATGGCGAAGAAAGACATAGAGCTTCTCAAGATCGGAGTCCTGGTACGGAATCACCTGGCTTAAAAAGCCATAAAGGTTGCGGAACGCTTGTAACTTGCCGCGCCAGAGTTCCGCCTCATCTTCTTTTTCCTGTTGTAATACAGAAAAACGAGACACAGCTGGGTCTAATGCTGCATTCATCGCCTGATGATCAAGTGCGCTTTGGCGTTGTTTTGGTTTGAAGTAAGTTTCGCAAAACCTATGAACTTCTTCGGCAAGATAGATGCCGGAAGCATCCAGCTCGGCTTTGATCTGATACATACGGGCCGGCTCGACTTCTTCCCCCATCTCGGCGCCTTCGTAATAGGTCTTGAAAGCCTCGCGGATCTCCTCACGATCATTGACAAAATCAAGCACAAAAGTATCTTCTTTGAGTGGGTGTGTTCGATTAAGACGCGAGAGAGTTTGTACAGCCTGAATTCCAGCCAGACGTTTATCTATATACATCGAATGCAAAAGAGGTTGGTCAAACCCGGTCTGATATTTTTCAGCCACCAATAAAACCCGATATTCAGGAGACGCGAATTTCTCCGGCAATTCTTTTTCTTTAATTCCTTCGTTCATACCAACTTCAGTGTAGGTGACATCCGGAATTTCGTTATCAACCACTGTGCCTGAGAATGCCACAAGCGACTTTATAGGATATCCCTTCGCCTTGATATAGTGATCGAAGCTTTGTTTGTAGCGAACCGCCTCTAATCGTGATCCTGTCACTACCATTGCCTTGGCGTGACCGCCTATCTTATGGAAAGTGACTGAATGAAAATGCTCGACCATCACCTCGGTTTTCTGCGCGATATTATGCGGATGGAGCTTGAGAAAGCGAGCCAGTGCCTTTGCTGCTTTCTTGCGCTCAACATTCGGATCGTCATCGCAAGCCTTCAGTAGTTTGAAATAGGTAGCATATGTCGTATAATGCTTGAGCACATCGAGGATAAACTCTTCCTCAATAGCCTGTCGCATCGTATATTTATGGAATGGTCCTTTATTCCGCCCGAAGACAGCGAGTGTTTTGTGTTTTGGCGTGGCAGTAAAAGCGAAAAAGCTCAAATTCGCCTGCCTGCCGCGCTTGGCCATGCTCCGGAAGAGTTCCTCCATATTCTCCAGACCTTCCTCTGCAGCTTTTCGTTGGGCTTCATCTCGTAACGTCTCGCCACCCAATACTTCTTTAAGGTCTGTAGCGGTTTCGCCGCCCTGGGAGCTGTGTGCCTCGTCGATAATCACAGCGCACCGGCGCGTCGGGAGTATCCCCGTACCGTCATGGCCTCGTTCTTCCGCCATCTTGAGTAATTGGCGGGAGACAAACGGGAACTTCTGAAGAGTTGTTATGATCACTGGCACAGCATTTTCCAGTGCCTCTGCCAATTGTCGCGAGCTTTCATCAATCCGCTGCACTACCCCGCGCTTATGTTCAAACTGGTAAATTGTGTCTTGCAGCTGTTGATCAAGTACCACACGATCAGTAACTACAATTACGGAATCGAATACGCGCTGGTTCTTGATATCATGAAGAGACGCAAGACGGTGGGCCAGCCAGCCGATAGTATTACTCTTTCCGCTGCCTGCAGAGTGTTCAATAAGATAGTTATGGCCTATGCCTTCCTGCCTGGCTGCGTCCACAAGTAATCGTACAGACTGGAGCTGATGATATCTCGGGAATATCATCGTTTCTTT
>JBFLXP010000207.1:0-5868 GCA_040757315.1 Nitrospirota bacterium | reverse complement strand
TAATCCGGTTATAGAGAAAGTACTTTTTACCCTTTTCGTTTACGGTGAAGGGTATCCGCTCGGTATGGCAAAAACATTCGGTGAGCCGGTAAACAAATTTCAGCAGCAGTTAAAGCGGCTCGAGGACAGCGGGATTATTGTCAGCAGGCTTGTTGGCAGGGTAAGACTTTATACCTTTAACCCACGGTACCCTTTTTCAGATGAGTTGAACGCTCTTATTTCAAAGGCGTACGAATATGTTCCGGAGAAGGAGAAAGAGCTGTATTACAAAAAAAGGACGAGGCCGAGGAGAAAAGGTAAGCCTCAGTGAAAATAGACTGGAAGAATATCACAATAAAAAATCTTGCCGCTCTTGTATGTGATGAACTGAATAGAGGAGACATTGATGCTGTGCTGGTGGGAGGGGCCTGTGTTTCCATTTATACGGACAATACCTATGTTTCTTATGATCTGGATTTTGTTTCTCACTCGTCACTCAAAGATATCTCTGGAATACTATCCGGCCTCGGGTTTCACAGGGAAAGTTCACGCCATTTTATAAGGAAGGACTGCCCTTTTTTTATTGAGTTTGTTGCTCCTCCGGTATCAGTCGGACGTGAGCCGATAAGTAAACTGGAAAATATAAAGACACCCTTTGGCAGTCTCAGATTGCTCACACCTAAGGACTGCGTTAAAGACAGGCTGGCAGCGTATTATCACTGGAAGGATCCCCAGGCCCTTGAGCAGGCTGTTCTGGTAGCAAAGGCGCAGAAGATAAAAATGCCGGAGATCAGAAAGTGGTCTGAAAAAGAAGGGCACAAAAAGAAATTTGATACCTTCCTCAAAATGTTGAAAGCATAAGAACGATAAGGTGTTTTAATGTTTAATTGTTCCAGCAGTTCAACGGTCTATCTTGAAAAAAGGACAATATTATGGAGGTTCAACCTCCATAATATTGTCCTTGCTGTTTGGTCTGGGGTTGGATTAAAATTAAGCGTCATTATGGATTATGGAGGTTCAACCTCCATAATTCTTTTGGGGGAGTGAGGATAGGGATGGATTCGTTAGAGTTGTTGAAGGGACGGCTGAGGGAGTTTGCGGGGGAGAGGGACTGGGACCAGTTTCATTCGCCGAAGAATTTGTCTATGGCGCTGATTGCTGAGGCGGCGGAGCTGATCGAGCATTTTCAGTGGCTGACGCAGGAGCAGAGCAGTAACCTTCCGGACGATAAGCTTAAAGAAGTCGAGCAGGAGCTTGCGGATATTCTTATTTATCTTGTCAGGATTGCGGATAAGCTGGGTATTGATCTGGTGGAGGCGGCGGAGTCCAAGATTGCGGTCAATGAGCAGAAGTATCCTGTGGACAAGGCAAGGGGTAGTGCTGCGAAATATACGGAACATGACAAGTGATTGTATATTCCAAAACCAAGACAGAGTTCAGGGAGGATGTCCGAGAAAACAGGATTGAAAATGTAATCCTCGATGTCTTCAGACGCAACCTTGGGCATTCCACATCAGCTAAAGAGATAGACTCCTGGAAGAACTCCATGATGTACATGAGCAATGTCCTGGAGGATGACGGCATTCCTGATAACACCGGCGTAGCCATTGAATACAAAATCCCGCAGACCTCAAAGCGTATCGATTTTATCCTCACCGGCACCAATGATCTCCGCAAAAGCACAGCTGTTATTGTGGAGCTCAAGCAATGGACAGACGTCAAGCTCACGGAAAAAGACGGCATAGTCGAGGCGGTTGTGGGCGGAGGCCCCAGAGAACTGAATCATCCTTCCTACCAGGCATGGACATACGCAGCACTGCTTGAAGACTTCAACGAGACAGTGCAGAAGCAGAACATAAAACTCAACCCCTGCGCGTATCTGCACAACATGGAGTCAGACCATGTCATCGGCCATCCTCGGTATTTGCCCTGGCTCAGGAAGGCCCCATCGTTTATAAGAAAAGACGTTGACCGCCTCACCGCCTTTATCAGGCAGTTTATCCGCCACGGTGATTCCGGTAAGCTCATGTTTGAGATCGACAAGGGCAGGATCAGGCCGTCCAAAAACCTGGCCGACAAACTCCTCTCCATGCTCAATGGAAACGAAGAGTTCCTGATGATCGATGACCAGAAGCTTGTCTATGAGACAGCGCTTAATCTGGCACAGAAATCAACAGTAAAAGACAAACATGTCCTGATCGTAGAAGGCGGTCCGGGCACAGGCAAATCCGTCGTCGCCATTAACTTGCTTGTACAGCTCACCGGCAAACGGCTCGTTACAAAGTATGTGACAAAGAACGCGGCACCGCGTGCTGTGTATGAAAGCGTCCTCACAGGGTCTTTCACCAAAAGCCGAATCACCAATCTGTTCAGCGGCTCAGGTGAATATAAAAGCTGCGACCCGAATGTCTTTGATGCACTCATTGTTGATGAGTCTCACAGGCTCAATGAAAAGTCCGGACTGTTTCAGAACCAGGGGGAAAATCAGATCAAGGAGATCATCAATGCTGCCAAGTTCAGCGTTTTTTTCATCGACGAGGACCAGCGGGTCACATGGAAGGACATAGGCGAAGTTAAAGAGATTGAAAAATGGGCCCGCGACCTGGGCGCAACCGTCCATAGCCTTGCCCTCCAGTCTCAGTTCCGTTGCAATGGATCAGACGGCTACCTTGCTTGGCTCGATAATGTTCTTCAGATTAAAGAGACCGCGAACGATACCCTTGAAGGCATTGACTTCGACTTCCGTGTCTTTGAATCACCGGGCATGCTGAGAGACGCTATCTTTGAGAAGAATAAGATCAACAATAAGGCGCGCCTTGTAGCCGGCTATTGCTGGGACTGGGTGAGCAAGAAGCCGGAGAACAAGCACCTGAAAGACATAGTCATCGAAGAGCACGACTTTGCGATGCAATGGAACCTTGCCACAGACGGAAGCCTCTGGATTCGCAAACCGGAGTCAGTGAACGAAATCGGTTGCATCCATACATGTCAGGGGCTTGAGGTAGATTACATCGGCGTGATCCTCGGTCCTGATGTCGTAATCAGAAACGGGAAGCTGATAGTCTGTCCGGAAAAGCGGGCGAAAACAGATCAGTCTCTGAAAGGCTTTAAAACTGCATTGAAGGAAAACCCTGAAGAAGCCAGGGCAAAAGCCGACGCCATAGTAAAGAACACATACCGCACGCTCATGACCCGCGGGCAGAAGGGTTGCTACATCTACAGTACCGATCCTGAGACCAATGCATACTTTACAGAGCTTGCAAAGACGGTCGCTTATAAAGAGAATCCCGAAGAAAATGCTGCGGCAGTTCCCATGACTGAGGAAGATGCTTATTCAGAGCTCTATCCGGGCCTGAAGCTCAGAATATTGGAGTATCATGAGGTCGAGCCCTATGTGAATGCTGTTCCGATATACCGCCTCGACATCGCTGCCGGCCAGTTCAGTGATAACCAGCGAATCGAGGACTACGACTGGGTAGAACTGCCTGATTCATTCCGTGCCCGTGACGGTCAATTTGTCGCGCGGGTCGTTGGCGAGTCAATGAACCGGCGAATCCCCAACGGCGCATGGTGCCTCTTCAGGGCCTGCCCTGACGGTACTAAACAGGATAAAGTGGTCATCGTTCACCACAGAGACATTCAGGACCCTGATACAGGTTCGTCGTATACCATCAAAGTCTATTCCAGCGAAAAGATCACCAATGGAGATGAGTGGCGGCACAGCCGGGTCGTGCTGAAGCCTTCTTCATATAATGATGAGTATGAGGAGCTGGTTTTTCAAGGGGATGAGGTTGTTGATTTGAGGGTTGTGGGGGAGTTGGTGGCGGTGTTGGTGTGATAGATTTAATCATTGCTTTTCATTAATATATAGCACGTTAAGTGACCGAGGGGCAGCGATGAAGTTCTGGATTGGCGTTACCAATAACAACTGGTTTGACTTCCTGTCACAGAGGCAGCCGGATGAAGTAAATTTCTGGCAGCCCGGCGGTACTACCTTTAAAGCACTTCAACCCGGAGAGCTATTCCTCTTTAAACTTCATAGCCCGCTTAACTATATTGTTGGCGGCGGCTATTTTGTACGGCATTCAACCCTTCCGATCTCATTAGTCTGGAACGCCTTTGGAGAAAAGAACGGCGCAGAGGATTTTCAGAGTTTCCGTGCCCGAATTATCATGCTCCGCAGGCAGATTAATAAAGATGAAATAGATCCTATGATTGGGTGCAATATCCTCGCTAATCCTTTCTTCTTTAAAAAGGAAGACTGGATACCTGTTTCAACAGAATGGTGGAGTCCCAATATAGTTCAGGGCAAAACATTCGGCACAGACAACTCTATCGGCTTATCTGTTTGGGCGGAAGTGCAACAACGGATCGCGAGGACTTCGGAGCGTAAACTGGATGTGACTGAAAACGTGTCTGAAGAAACACCTCTCTATGGCTCCGAGTATTTAATCAGTGCACGTCTTGGCCAGGGTGCTTTTCGTGTTCTTGTTACTGATACATATAACAGAAGGTGTTCAATCACAGGAGAGCGGACATTGCCTGTGCTGGATGCTGCTCACATTAAACCATACTCCGAATCCGGCCCGCATAAAATTGACAATGGTCTATTGCTCAGGACTGATTTGCATAAGCTTTTCGATCTAGGGTACATGACAATTACTCCCGAGTTTCGGGTTGAAGTGAGCAGAAGGATAAAAGAGGAATTTGAAAATGGGCGGGAGTACTATGCCCTACAGGGTAACCAGTTGATTCTGCCTGCCAATCAGATTTACAGGCCATCGAGGGAGTATATTGAGTGGCATAATCAGGTGAAGTATAAGACTTAGAAGCTTAATGTGTAGGTGCGGTATATGTCCTTTGAGTAGTCAGATGAGACTGACAGATTTTTGAGGGATCTTTAAGTGGGTTAAATAGTAATTGCTGGTGGGGAAGTTGGAGGAGGTTAGGGTGTGAAATCAATTAAATATATTTAACTGAATAGAAAATATGGGATGTGTCCCTGTTTTTCACTAAACCACCTCAAACCCAACCCCCTTCAAATACTCAAACGTTGAATCATAAAATGCTGGCTCACGAGTCGCATCCTCCGCATCCCCAGGCGGAACAACTATCACCATCCCCTGCCGTGCACGAGTAAGAAGAACGCGGTAAGCATTTTTGAGATAAGTCTTTCGCTCCTCTTTCCTGATACGATTCCAGCTATTACCAACAAAGGACCAGTGCTCCCATCCCTTTTTAGAATACCGAAAGTCCGCATCCCAAGTAACACAGACCCAATCAAGCTCAAGCCCCTGAATATGAAATTCCGTGGCAACATCTTCCAGGTAGTAAGACGACCGCACATCATCCTTTCCATTGAGAAACCAGTGAATCGGGTCGATCGGTGACTTTACATCAATCGCATGAGGCTTCAAACGCTCAGCCTGGGATGAGACAACAATGCCGTAGCGCTCTGAACCTCGTGCCTGGTCCTTTAACCACTTCTTTGCCCTGGTAATGTCCCGTGTAATCACAATCGGGTAATTGTGCTGAACCTTGTTCAGGGTCTCACGGGCAGATTCGTCTTCAAGGTCAAGGAGCTGCTTTATTAGGAGCGAGACATGCTCTGCCCGGAATGAGCGCATGGATACAGCAAGGTGGAGTTCCTCTTTGTAAGAAACATTGCTCCGTCCATTTAATGTCTCAAGGATATGTCCTGCACCGTATTCACCATCAGTAAGACGCGGCGAGATATGGATATGCCAATCCGGGAAGGATCTGTTCAAAGATTCGATCCACTCAGTGATGCCTGCTTCACCTGTGTTTATCTCCTGTCCACCGCCAACCAGACAGACAACTACTGCCCAGTCATCATGACGATCAAGGCAGGATATCAGAAATTCTGGC
>JBFLXP010000206.1:0-5873 GCA_040757315.1 Nitrospirota bacterium | reverse complement strand
TCGTATCCATTCGGGAAGTCTTCCTTTCATCCTCTTAAGATTGTACGATTTGCCGCCCACGTTTTCACGGCTGAAATCCTCCATAGGTATGACATAGGAACGGAAGGCGGGTCTCGAAATGACCGGCATCAAGGCCGCCCCCGGCATGATTGCGGATTCCGGATAACCCGCGCTTTCTTCAAATGCCACCTCGCCAGACGTGTTGACCCATAACTCGATTTGACGCCCTTCTAAACGCTTCATTCTTCCGATCTTTTCGGGGTTGAAGCAGACCGCAAAGAACGTGTTCATGTTCCTGGCTCTAACCGCAACATGGGACAGGATGTCCACGGTGTCGGCAGTGATGACGGCAGCCGTGCCTGCAGGCATCTCCTCACTCCCTATGACTTTGTCTGTTATGACGACAACGGGATGATCGAAATGTTCCCCCTCTATCGACTTCAGACCGGGAATGACCTTCACTTTCCCGGTCCGGCGGCCCGGACTGATGATCTGCCAATCGCCGAGATTGGAGATCTTTCTCAGAATCGGATTGACGGTGCGGATCAACAGAGAAAGTACAAAAGAAGGCCTGCCCCTCAAAACTTCTTCCGTAAAGAGAGCGACCGACCATGGAGCGGCTTTGAATGACCTGCCCAGGAACAAGGCCTTGGGCTGCAGAAGCAGGTTATATTCGTCGACGTGTCGGCCGAGGGCCGTCTCGATCCGCTCAATAACGGCTTTTGCATGAAGCGCCCACCGCTCGCTGAAATCAGGCGCCTTCGCGAGAAGCTTCCAATGATGAAGGCAGTTCAGCAACTGTCCATCTTCGTGGGAAAGACACATGTTGTCGACCGACAGCGAAAGCAATTTCACAATCAGACGAGTGTTCATATCCGGACGTAAATCCCTTTCAACAATTATGCGGAAGAAATCTTCGAGAGCCAGGTCGAGAAAGACAAGATCGCGGACAGCGCCCTTGTCGCTTCCGGACTTCTTCACAAGACGCCGCCGGAACTCGGTCACTTTCTCGGCCAGATTGCACATTCTCTCTCCGCTGTCATCGCGGCGTCTCCGGATATCATCCGCAAGAACGTGCATTTCCTGGTCGAAGAGATACTGTGCGGCTTTAATAGCGACGCCGAGATCTGTTCCGGAATGCACTTCTTTCAGTATCCCCAGGAAATACTCAAAATCTCTTATCAGGGCTTCCTTAAGATGGGGGATAAAATCAGGATGAGATCGAATCGGTCGTTCATAACTCTCGAGTCTTTCCCTTGTGACGCCGCCCTCTTCCAACTTCCTGTAAAATGCGGCGAGGTCTCCGTCGCTCTTCAGGAAATGGAGAAGGGCCTCGCATATAACAATATCGTCGGGCGTCGCATTGTTATGCAGCTTCTGATGCCACTCTTCCATGAAGTGCCCGGATACTTCCTTTATGTGATGCCGGTGCATGATGTGAAGGACCTCGTCGCGCACCCGCTGCGCGTCGCTGCCCCGGCCAAGGGTCGACATGATCAGACGGATAATTTTACGCTCGCCGGGATTTGATCCATACCGTGCAGCGAGCTTCAGGGTCAGCCGCTCCATCGCGTGGCCCAATTCTCTCGGTTTGGTGTTATATTTTCTTTGCCAGTCAAGCTGTCTGACCGCGGAAAAACGCAGCCAGACAAAAATGAGTGCAAGCCCTTCTATGTCGTCCCTGTCGATTCGGTCGAGGAGATCGTAACAGAGATTGAAGCGGTGCATAAGAGTCCAGGAATTCCCGCTCATCTCCTTTTCGATAATCTCGGCTGCGATGCTTTCAAGCCTCTTATCCAGGGATGGGCCGGTGGGAACCTCGGCCCCCGGGATCTCGATGTGATAGTTCCTCCCATGGTTGTTGTCCCATCGAGCCTCCTGAGGGAAGAAGAGGACGAAGTCGATCAGTCCGAAACCCGCGTTTCGATTGATTTTAATCATAACACCGGTCTGTCCATCCTGTTCTGAAAGCGGTGTTTGGACGGCCACATTGTCGTAAGAAGAACTTCCTCGCGGCCAGATTTCCTGCGGAGGCATTTCCCAGGGTTCGAATCGATTCCTGCGGACACCCCAGTGGAGAAGGCAGTCTTTGCAGCCTGCCGTTCTGATGGTGAGCTCGACCTTGTCGTCAGCGACGCGCTTGTCGATTGACAGATGCACGCCGCTCTCTGATTCTATTCTCTCGCTCACGGTGTTGGCGGTCAGATTTCTATAACCTCCAGATCCTCTGTCGAATCGATGACCCGCTTTTGAAGATCTGCAATCGCAATGATGCGCACGGGCGAATATGCGTAGGAAGTCATGAGGGTGAGACAGCGCTTGTCGAAAATAACGGATTTGATGCGGGGCTGATGAGACCGTATGACGACACTCGTTCCAAGCTGGGTCATTACGCGCCTGAAATAATCCTCTCCGTATCTCGGTCTCTCATACGGACTGCTGAGCAGCTCACCCGGCATCTCAGCGAAATCGCCCCAGGTAAGCTCCATCCAGTTGTCTCCGCATAATTGAATTTGATCGATCTCGTCTATCGTTTCTACGTCGGGCGGAACTCCGTGCACGGCGATGATCCCGTTTTCGGTCACCGCCGCAAAGGAGAAGAAACTACAGACTTCGGAAAAGAATTCATATTCGTGAGGAGCAAGGTTTTCCCAGAAGTCTGCAGGGCTGAAAGGCACCGAACAATACCCTTCGTGATTTCCGGCGAGGAGAAAAATCTGATCGGGAAATGCCATCTTCTTCCGGAGAAGGAATTCGATATTTTCCTTTGACTCCGGTCCGCGGTCGACATAGTCTCCGAGGAAAACCAGCACGAATCCGGGCTTCAGGTAATTCTTGAACACAGTCTCGGTGGCATCGAAATCGCCGTGCGTGTCTCCGACGAATACGGCCTTTCCCCTCGAAGGCAGTCTGATCAGCTTCCCGTCACGGGCCAGAACGCTCTTGACCTCGCCGAAGTCGATCATTTCTTCTCCTCGATGCCCATATCTTCAAACTGAGTTATCTTAAGTGCCGCGCCCGTTTCCCCCACTTTCTTGCTGAAATCCTCGATCAACCCTTTCAGGGCCAACTGTTGCTTTTCCTGGTAAACAAGGAACATCCCCATCATTCTGTTCTGTTTGCAGAAGCATGGTTCCCTGAACCCCAGCCGCTCGGCGAGAGGTCTCAGATCCTTCAGCGCCTCAGAAATGTTCGGGTATCGGGATGCGGGATCTTTCCGTACGCTCCGCATGAGAAAATTATGGATTTCAACCGGCAACTGTTCCATCGTAGCACGGGTATCGTGAATATCTTCGTCCAGATGCCAGCTTATGACGGATTTCATGTCTTCTCCGGAAAACGGTCTTTGACCGGCGATCATCTCGTACGCGGTAATGCCCAGTGAGTAGATATCGGTGCGTTCGTCCACAGGGTTCCCCCTGATCTGTTCGGGTGAAATGTAATGGAGCGTGCCTGGAAACAGAAAATTGGCGTCCACGCTCCCCGGCCGGCAGGCAAGTCCGAAATCGATGATTTTCACACGCCCGTCGGACTGGACAAAAATGTTCCTCGGATTAATATCCTGATGGATGATGCCGTGATTATGCGCATATTCGAGGCCGTAACAGACCTGAAGGACGATGTCCACAATGCGGGACAGCGGCGGTCTCGGCCCGTTTTCCAGAATCTCTTTCAGCGTGATCCCCTCAAGATACTCCATGACGATAAACAAAGTCCGGTATAGATCCTCGATATCGTACACCTTGACGATATTCGGATGGTTCAACTGAGCTATCGCCAGTGCTTCATTGCGAAATGCTCCGAGGAAATCCGAATCCATAGCCATCTCATGCATCAACATCTTGATAACTACCGGCATATTAAGCGCGCTGTGGAATCCCTTATAGATGATACTCGCCCCGCCGTGGCCGATCTTCCCGGTAACGGTATACTTTCCGATTTTCCGGTCTGATTCAACCTTGGAAGCACTCAGACGGTGCATGACCATCGATGACAGGAAATTTCTCAACTCCCCCGATTCAAGAGACAGTCTTTCGAATTCCCCCCTATTCATACCCAGCACATCCGTAGAGGTTTCCGCAATGACATGTGCGCCCTGCTGTCCGTCGGAAAGCAATGCTGTCTCGCCGGCGATGTCGCCCGGTCCCAGCTTCTCTATCTCGCAGATTATGCCCTTCTTCTCAATGCTGACCGTACATGATCCCCGGAGGATGAGATAAAAGTCTTCGCAGGGCAATCCCTGTGTTATGAACCGCTCCCCTTTCTTGATATGCCTGAAGGTCATATGCTTCAGGAAATCGTTGGCGACTTCACGCGGCAGGATATCGAGAAACCTGGAACATAGCTTCATCTGCAAAGTCCCCGCGGTCTTCTCAGAACCGCCGTCCGGCGAGTCCCGCACTTCTCCCGACTCCATCGGCACTGAAATATCGAGGAGATAGCAGAAAGTTTCTTTGAGTGAAGGGGTCACCCGTTCTATGGTTCCTTGGTGTATCATCTTTTATAAATAATAGCACGTATTATTCCGAACCGTCAGAGTGTCTCATTGATTAGCCGGAACCAATAGAGTAAAATTGAAACATCCGGCCGGCCTCTGAGATTTACAGGCGGCAAAGATCTCTTGTGCGAATCACTAAGGAGTGCACAAGTATACGACATCGATTTGAGTAACGCCCCCCATCCCCCTCTTAAGCTAAGAGGGGGCGAGGGGGAGTTATGGTATATTTGGTCGCTCACTAATGAACCTATTAGTAATGATCCGCAGGGAAAAGGAAGGTCTGTCATGGACGAGTCGAAATTTGAGCAGTGCCAATTCAGGAAAATATCAACAGGAGGGTTTCGTGAATCCATACCGGATGTCGTGAACGATCTGGTTCGATCCTGCAGCACCGGAGAGTGCTTTGATCACGTAGACTCCGAACCAATCCCTTCCAGGGAGGCGATTGTAGAAATTATCTATACCACCCTGAGAATACTCTACCCCGGTTACTTCACCCGCACCCGCATCGACAAGACGAACCTCCATTACTACGTTGGGCAGGAGGTCACCGCTCTGTTTGAGGCCCTCTCCGAACAGGTCACGCTCGCCTTGCGGCATGAATGTCTCAGACATGACCTGCCCTGCATACACTGTGAAGAAAGAGGACAGGAGATCGCGGTGAATTTCGTCAGTGGTCTGACGGACCTCCGGGGAATCCTCGCTACCGACGTTCGGGCGGCATTCGAAGGAGACCCGGCCGCCAAGGGGTATGACGAGGTCATATTCAGTTATCCCGGACTGTTTGCGATAAACATTTACCGGATGGCGCACGTACTCTACGAGATGAAAGTGTCGCTGATTCCCCGGATGATGACGGAATACGCTCACAGTCTGACCGGCATTGATATTCATCCCGGCGCCCGGATCCTCGATAGCTTTTTTATAGATCACGGAACTGGCGTTGTGATCGGCGAGACCACGGAAATCGGGAAGCGCGTCAGGATTTATCAGGGCGTAACCCTGGGCGCCCTGTCGTTGCCGAAGGAGAAAGTGGAGGAACTGCGCTACCAAAAACGTCATCCGACGATAGAAGATGACGTGATAATTTATTCCGGCGTTACAATCCTGGGAGGCGAAACGACCATAGGCGCCCGGTCGGTGATCGGCGGTAACGTCTGGATCACCGAGTCTGTTCCTCCGGATACCAGAGTGCTCATGAAGAAGCCGGAGCTGATTTTCAAATAGGCTCTGATAAGGCTGTATTTTGTCATGCTGAATCATCTCAGCATCTCGCGCTTTCTTTGCGGCACCGGAGAGAGATCCTGAAACAAGTTCAGGATGACAATGGCCCCATCTGTAATCAGACTTCAAATGGGAGGATAAATATGTCCGG
>JBFLXP010000205.1:0-5877 GCA_040757315.1 Nitrospirota bacterium | reverse complement strand
GCCTTCAACGCTCTCCTGAAGACCCTTGAAGAACCTCCTCCGCACGTTGTCTTCGTGCTTGCAACAACAGCGCCGAAAAAAATCCCTCTGACCGTCCTGTCGCGCTGCCAGCACCTCCCTTTTAAGAGGATACCGGTTTACCGGATCAGGGAACGGCTGAAAAAGATTACGGAAGCTGAAGACATCACCATTTCGGGACCGGCGCTGGAGATGATAGCGCGGGCTGCCGACGGCAGTATGCGCGATGGTCTGACGGTCCTCGACCAGATTGCGTCCTTTTCTTCGGATATCAGCGAATCCGATGTCCGGGATCTCCTTGGTATAGCCGAATTCGGCCTTCTTTCACACATTGCGGAAGCGCTCCTTGAAGGGAAGAGAGAAGACATTCTGAAGCTTTCGGGTGAGCTGACAGAGAAAGGAACCGATATCAGATCGTTCATGAAGGAGCTTATTCAGTTTTTCCGCGACCTGCTTGTCGCCTCCATCTCCAAAAAACCCGAAGAGATACTCGATCTCGGCGGCGAGGAGATGGATAGCCTGAAAAGAATCGGGGGCATGACTTCGGAGGATCAGCTCACTCTGGTGTTGTCGGAGCTTTTGAAAGCGGAAGGTGAGATACGGAGCGCTTCATCTCCGCGCCTTGCCTTCGAAATGTCTCTCCTGAGAATCAGCTTCCTCAGCGATATGCCTCCCGTGAGAAAGATAATAGAGAACCTGGAAAGCTATGCAAGATTGTCTGCCGGAAGCGATGGCGCCGTGGAAAGCCGTCAGTCGGCCGGAATCGAGCGGTCCGGTGGCGGGATTCAGGAGACAGGCGAGACCTCCTCCGCAGAAAATGCAGAGGAAATCGTGGACGACACTGAAATGTCTGATTCCGTTGCGGAGGCTGATCGTCCGGAAGAGACAGTCCGTGCAAATATGCTTTCCGCGGAAATATGGGAGAGAATTTTGAAGAGGATGGAGCCGCCCCTGGCTTCCAAATTGGCAATGGCCGACTACACGTTCACTGGCGACAAACTCGTTCTTACTCTGAACGGCGGGGATTCGGTCTTCGCGGATTCGATCAAGAAGAACAGCGGTGTCATCGGAGAAATCTTCACCGAAGAACTCGGCGGCAAAGTCACGGTGAAGGTCGAAACCGTGAAGAGAAAGACAGCGAGGGAAAAAGACTTGAAAGAGAAGGTCTTGGCAGACCCCGCAATTCAGGAGGTTCTCGAACTCTTCGACGGAAAGATTGTTGACGTGACTCCGTCAAAAGAGGATAGAATATAAGATCAACTCTCACTGAGAGTCCCACGGAGGGTGATATGTCAAAGAAAATGCTTGGCGACATCATGCGCGAGGCACAGAAACTCCAGGCTGAGATGGCTCGGATGCAGGAAGAGGCAAAGAAAAAAACGGTGGAAGCCACAGCCGGCGGGGGCATGGTCACAGCGGTGGCCAGCGGAGCAGGAGAGATCATCTCGCTTAGAATAGAGAAGGATGTCGTCAATCCCGATGATGTCGAGATGCTCCAGGACCTCGTTATGGCAGCGGTGAATGAAGCGCTGCGCCGCGCGCAGGAAATGGTGCAGGGCGAGATGTCGAAGCTTACCGGAGGCCTTCAGCTTCCCGGCCTGGGGAATCTGGGTAAGATGTTTTAGAACTCTCTTAGTTGTCATTCCCGCTTGACGGTCTCTTCATTCCTCATGGAGACATGGGAAGGATTCCGGACAAGCCGGAATGACGAATTTAAGAGTGTAATGGGCAAGACAGGGAAGACTGCTAAATCCGCGGATACAGAATAGTAGTACTTGTGGAACTTATGGAAGCGTTTATTTCACCGGTCACAGAAGAAGAAATCAGGAAAGAAAAGATAAAGGCGCAGGCTCTGAGAAAAACTCAGTGGTGGAAGCGGAAGTGTGCTGAAGGCGTCTGTTATTTTTGCGGAAAGAAAGTCCAGCCGAAAGAACTGACCATGGAACACGTGGTTCCGCTTGTTCGGGGCGGAAGATCTTCAAAGGGGAATCTCGTGCCCGCTTGCAAGGAATGCAACTCGAAGAAGAAATATCTCCTCCCTGTTGAATGGAAGGATTACCTCAGCGCACTGCAGAGAGACCCCTGGAGCTGAAAATGCCGCCCTCCCCTATGCCGCAGGATCAGGCAATTCATTCACAGGTGCTGCGTACAATCGATAAGTATTCTATGCTGCACGGCACGGAAAGAGTACTTGTCGGTCTCTCGGGAGGAGCTGATTCTGTCTGCCTCCTCCATATCCTGAACCATCTCAAGGTCCGTCTGAAACTCGAGCTCCATGCCCTTTACGTAGATCATGGGTTGAGACCGGAGGAGACGCCTGCTGAAATCGCGTTCTGCAGGAAGTTCTGCGAAGGCCTGTCGGTCCCATTCATGAAGAAAGCCGTCGACGTAAAATCCTTCGCAGAGGAGCAGGGACTGAACAAACAGGAGGCCGCAAGGGAGCTTCGCTACAGGAGACTTGAAGAAGCGGCATCCGAGATTAATGCAGACAAGATCGCCTTGGCCCATACTGCGGACGACCAGCTCGAAACCGTAATAATGCGTTTCTTGCGGGGTTCGGGTTCTGCAGGACTTGCGGGCATACCGCCTGTCAGAAAGAACATCATCAGACCTCTAATCGGCACGGAGAGACGGGAGATCGAGAGATTCATCCGCGAAAACAACCTCGAATATACTGTGGACTCCTCAAATCTGAAAGAAGACTACGCCAGAAACAAGGTGAGACTTAGCGTTATACCGATGCTGAAGGAATTGAACCCTCATGTCATCGAAACCCTGTCGCGAACTGCCGAAATCTTCAGGGATGAGGAGCGCTATTTTGAGATCATTGTCACGAAGGCATTGATGAAGATGATCTGCCGGAAGACTGCCCGGTCGATAGAGATCTTCCTCGCTCCCTTCGAGATCATGGACAAGGTCATCATGCGCCGTGTCCTTCGGAGGGCCGTCGATGAGACAAAAGGTCTGAGAGGGATCGGATTCATTCACATCGAGGACATCATAGAATTGATCAAAAGAGGCGACCCCGGCGACAGGCTCTATCTTCCAAAAGGGATACGGGCAATCAAGGAATATGCTACGCTTCATCTTACCTCTGAGCCGCCTCAGAAGATAGAAACCGTCGGACTCCCGGTTCCCGGACAGGTCACTTTAAGAGAGGCCAGAGCGGTAATCAAAGCTTCGCTCTCTGCAGAGGAAAGCGACTTCGGCGACGGGAAAATGACGATTGTGCTTGACGCGGATAAGACCGGAACCTCGCTTGCTATTCGGGCGAGAGATCAAGGGGATTTCTTCTATCCCCTCGGATTCGGCAGGAGAAAGAAGCTCCAGGACTATTTCGTGGATCAGAAGGTTCCGAGGGATGAGCGGGATATCGTCCCTGTCGTCACGTCAGGAGAAGGCGTTATCTGGATCGCCGGGTTCAGGGGCGATGATCGCTTCAAGGTGACCGACGCCACAAAGCAGTTTTTGAAACTGGAACTGAAGAAGGCTTTGTAGCGGCCCAGTGGCCCTACCGAACTGTGACAGCTACCTCTGTCATCCTTCGACAGGCTCAGGATGACAAATGTCATGGTGATCCGTCAATACGTAAGACGGATGTCGAACCATGACACTCTCCACCGAGGGATTACCCTCAACGCTTTTCAACCTTATTCTCCAGCGTGTTATAGTATATACTCATTGCATGAGGAGGTCTGTTCATGGTTAGAGTGAGATTCGCGCCAAGTCCCACGGGCCATCTTCATATCGGCGGGGGGCGGACAGCGCTGTTCAACTGGCTTTTTGCGCGTCACAACAACGGGACGTTCATCCTGCGGATCGAGGACACCGACAGGACGCGTTCGACCGAAGAATACATAGATTCGATTATGGAAGGTATGAGGTGGCTGAAGCTCGACTGGGGCGAGGGACCTTACAGGCAGACTGACAGATTCGACGTCTATAGAAGCTATTCGGGAAAGCTGGTCGAAGAAGGAAAGGCATACCATTGCTACTGTTTGCCGGAGGAGCTCGAAGCGAGAAGGAAAGAGGCCCTTGCACAGGGAAGGTCGCCGAAGTATGACGGCAGATGCAGGGAAAGGAAAGAACCGGTTGCCGGGAGAAGTCCCGCGGTGCGGTTTCTGATGCCTCAGGAGGGAGAGACCGTTGTCGAGGATATGATCAAGGGCAGGACTGTGTTCGAAAACAGTCAACTGGACGATCTGATTATTGTGCGCTCCGACGGATCTCCGACTTACAACTTCACTGTTGTCGTTGACGATGTGGACATGAATATCACCCACGTTATCAGGGGAGACGATCACCTGAACAACACGCCGAAACAGATCCATATCTACAAGGCGTTTGGTTATAAAGTCCCGCTCTTCGCCCATCTCCCGATGATCCTCGGTGCGGACAAGACAAGGCTCAGCAAGCGGCACGGCGCGACATCGGTCATCGCCTACAGGGATATGGGATATCTTCCCGAAGCCCTCGTCAATTATCTCGTGCGTCTCGGCTGGTCTTACGGCGACAAGGAAATTTTCACGACCGACGAATTGATCGAACATTTTTCCTTTGAGCATGTCGGCAAATCTGCGGCTGTCTTTAATCCCGAGAAACTCCTCTGGCTGAACAGCCACTATCTTATGAGCAAAACGCCCGAAGAACTGACCGACTTCGTTGTCCCTTTCCTGATCAGAGAGAAGGTTATCGAAGAAGGACAGCGTCTCGACAGGTATTGGCTTGCGAAAGCGATCCTTTCGCTGCGGGAACGCTCGAAGACGCTCGTCGAACTTGCGCTCGGGCTGAGGTTTTACGTTGCCGAGGACGTTGAATACGACCGGAAAGCGAAAGAGAAATTTCTGAATGCGAAAAACCTGACACACCTGAAAGGGATAATGGGAGAACTCGAACCGCTCAAAAATTTCGTCGCTCCCGAGATAGAAAAGACATTTGCATCGTTTATTGAGCGTCAGGGCATAAAACTCGGCGCGGTTGCGCAGCCGGCAAGAGTCGCTGTGACCGGGAAGACCGAAAGTCCCGGCATATTCGATGTGCTCGAAATTCTCGGGAAGGAAAAAACACTCCGGCGGCTGACCCGAGCGATAAAAACCATAGAGGAAGGATCATGAGCGGTCCGGAAGAGAAAAGCAAGGGAAAGCAGAGTCTGACGGGGCCGGATGCGGAGAGGCCGCTCAATTTCATCCGGGAGATTGTCGAAGCGGATGTCAGTGCAAAAAAATGTGAAGGCCGCGTCCATACCCGCTTTCCTCCTGAGCCGAACGGCTATCTCCATTTAGGACACGCCAAGTCTATTTGTCTTAACTTCGGGATTGCCGAAGATTACGGAGGTCTCTGCAACCTGCGGTTCGACGATACCAATCCAGTCAAGGAGGAAGTCGAATACGTCGAATCCATCAAAAAGGACGTTCACTGGCTCGGATATGACTGGGACAATCGGCTCTTCTATGCATCCGATTATTTTGGACAACTCTATCTTCACGCCGTACAGCTTATCAGGCTGGGAAAGGCCTACGTCTGCGATCTGAGTCCGCAGGAAATCAGGGAATACCGGGGGACATTGACGGAACCAGGCAGAGAAAGTCCTTACAGAAACCGGGGTGTTGAAGAAAATCTTGACCTCTTCCATCGCATGAAATCCGGCGAATTTCCGGACGGCTCCCGGACTCTCCGCGCGAAAATCGATATGGCATCGGGCAATATCAATATGCGAGATCCGGTAATCTATCGGATTCTCCATGCATCCCACCATCGCACAGGGGATGAGTGGTGTATTTATCCGATGTATGATTATGCGCATTGTCTGTCGGACTCTCTGGAGGGTCTCACCCATTCCATCTGCACGCTTGAGTTCGA
>JBFLXP010000204.1:0-5890 GCA_040757315.1 Nitrospirota bacterium | reverse complement strand
AGGAGAGTGATCACAACAGAAAGAGGCTGACACACAGTCTTGAAGTCATGCAGATGGCGGACAGCATTGCCTATGCGATTGTGGAGGGGAAACGATGATTGAATTTGTAGGGGCGGGTTCCAAACCCGCCCTTGTCTCTGTCGTTGAAGATATGCCAAACAACCAAAAAACAACCGAAAACAGGGCAGGCAGGGCAGGTTTAGAACCTGCCCCTACAGGGTTGCCAGAAATTATCCGGCAATTCAAAACATTTTCTGCCAGACATATCAACCAAATTCGGAATTTGTCGGGCGTTCCTGTCTGGCAGCGCAACTACTATGAACACATAATACGCAACGAACCTGAATTAAATAAAATTCGTGAATATATCGTCAATAATCCTTTAAACCGGGAGACAGATGAAAATTACAAAAATTAAACGTATCTTTGCCGAGACTTTCACCCTCAAACAACAAGGAGGCGAAACATGAATGATAGTCTTAACGCTTGGGGACTTCTACGAAGGCTGACATGACAGGATGTTCTGCTTGTTCTGGCTGTATTGCTTCTGGCCCGTGTGCTGGTATTCTTTATGCGATGGGCACTCCGGCATGCGGCAGAAAAGGCGCCACAGCAGCTGCGCCTGACTATTCTTCGTGCGGTGCCGATTACCCGCCTCTTGATAGACATAGGGGCGATTGTGGCGATCGTTCCGATTCTTGTTGAACCGACATTTCGCAACGTTATTACCCTGGTTGCTGGTATGGGTCTGGCACTTGCCTATGCACTCAAGGACTACGGGAGCAGTCTGGTTGCAGGCATGGTGACAGTACTGGAAAATACCTACCAGCCCGGGGATTGGATAGAAGTGGACGGCACATACGGTGAAGTAAAAACTATCGGTATCCGGGCTGTCTATCTCGTGACGCCGGATGATACCGAGGTAATTATTCCGCACTCCCGCATATGGTCATCCAGCATTTTTAATGCCAGCGGCGGCAATCGGAGTCTCCTTTGTGTGGCAGATTTCTATCTTCACCCGGATCATGACGTCTTAACAATACGGCGGCGGTTGGAGGAAGTTGCGGAATCGAGCTCATACCGCAAACATGAAACACCGGTTACTGTGATTGTTCTGGAAAAGCCATGGGGCACACATTACCGCTTGAAAGCTTATGTAAATGAGAGTCGTGAGCAGTTCCTTTTCATTACAGACCTGACGACCAGGTGCAAAGAGGTGCTCCGCCGTATGAATGTCAGGTTCGCGCAAGCCCCGTATGCGGAAACAGGGAAGACAAAAGGGTGACAGGTATTATCCGCTGGGCAGACTAAAGCTGTCATCTTGAGCATGATAGGCAGCTGATTATGGCCATGTGGCACGGACTCACCTGTCTTCGTGCGGCCACGCACAGGCAGGCGCCGGAAGAGATTGCGATTGTGGAGGGGAGAGATAAGCATCAAAAATAATAGTTGACGCCGTATATGGTGTCATTATATAATTTTATCAGGTCAAGGATGCGTATTAATGTCAAAAAAGGAAAAACTGTTAGAAAACATAACCGATGCTCCCAGTAATGTTGTAATCGCTGATCTCGTAAGGCTGATGAAATATCACGGGTTCACTAACAGGAAATCAAAAGAGGGTTATTTTTTCAAACATGAAAAATTGAGGAATATAATACTCCCTAACGTTCCAATTCCCCATGGACGGGAAAATAAGGTTAGAAAACTATATGTTTTACAATGTCTGCGAGCGATAGAACAATTAAAATCATTGGAGAGCGAGTGATGAAAGATTTAAAAGACTATAGAGAATATCATTACAAAATGGTCATGCGTTACGACCAGGATGAACAAGTTTACTTTATCGAATTTCCGGAGCTTCCTGGCTGTATAGCAGAGGGGCCGATTCCTGAGAAAGCTGTTAAGAATGCTTTAAAGGTAAAGGACGAATGGTTAAAAACAGCCTTGGATGCCGGCTGGGACCTTCCGAAGCCGACTGCTCAGGCGCAGGTGAGTGGCAGGACAACTTTAAGATTGCCCAAATATGTCCATCAGAAGCTTTTAAAAACTGCCGAGGCCGAAGGGGTGAGTCTTAATCAATTGGTTTTGACCTATATTGCAGAAGGGCTTGAACGGACAAGCGCAAGAGATTATTTGGCAAAGGTCATGAAGAAAAAGGGAACAGGTACATTTTCTGAGCGGCAGAAAAATTATAGAGAAAGAAAATGAAGTCGATCAAATCGGCTTTTGGTCTGAAATCAATATTGAGATAATCATGCTGGCCAGAGGGCAGCTGGAGATTGAGATTGTGGAGGGGAAGACAGAATAATGCTTTATCTCTACCTTGACGAGAGCGGGGACTTGGGTTTCGACTTCTTTGCGAAGAAACCGTCGAAGTATTTTACCGTAGCAATCCTTGCGATCAAAGAGGTGGAGCATAATCGTGCTCTCCTGAAGGCGGTAAAGAAAACTATTTACAGAAAAATGGAGCGCCGGTCTTCCCGTGAACTGAAAGGCAGTCATATACATATAGGAGTAAAACGGTACTTTTATAACCTCGTATCCTCTCTTCCTTTTGATATTTATGCCCTCACCCTCAACAAAAGGCGGGTCTACAGCGAGCTGGCCCAGAAGAAGGACCGAGTTTATAATTTCATTGCGCGCAACGTATTGGATCAGGTCCCCTTTGAAAGCGCCTCGACAAGAATTCAGTTGATCATAGACAGGAGTAAGAATAGGCGTGAGATCGGTGAATTCAATGATTATATCGTGAGCCAGTTGCAGGGACGGCTTGATCCACGGGTGCCCCTTGATATCTACCACTACACTTCTCATGAAAATCTGGGTCTGCAGGCTGCCGACCTGTTTTCATGGGGAATATACAGGAAATACGAAAAGAATGACCGGGAATGGTTTAACATCTTTAGAGAAAAGGTCAGATATGATGACAGGTATCTTTAGAGCAATAAAAAAGAGCGCGCCCTGTAGGCTTGTTGCCCCCTGGCTTAGCCAACATATAGAAGGGAACACCAGAGGAACCCACAGTGGTCTTACCGCTCAATCATATGATTACAGGAAATTATTGCGTTTGTCAATACCGAGAACGGGAAAGAACTGTATAATTTGATTAAAGAGAGGAGGCCCTATGATTCCATCATTGCAGCAGGTAATAACGGAACTCAGAGCGAGACTGAATGAACTTTATGGGACTCGCCTGGCGCATTTAGTCCTCTTCGGCTCTCAGGCCCGAGGCGATGCCGTAGCGGGCTCCGATATTGATGTCCTTGTGGTACTGAAAGGAAGTGTCAGTTCAGGCAAGGAGATTGAAAGAACGGGCGGGATTACCTCGTCACTTTCTCTTCAGCACGATGTCGTGATTTCCTGCACGTTTGTATCAGAAGATCGGTACGAGACGGAAAAGAGTCCGCTTCTTTTGAATGTCCGCCGGGAGGGTGTTCCGGTATGACCCTTGAACAGGCAGCATTACTCAAGAAAGCAAAAGACAGCCTGGACGCCTCACGGTTGCTTGTTGAAAGGGCCTTTTATGATTTCGCCGTCTCGCGCGCATATTACTCCATGTTTTACATCGCTGAGGCATTCCTGCTTGGCGAAGGTCTTTCGTTTTCAAAACATTCCGCAGTCATCGCGGCTTTTGGTCAGCATTTTGTAAAAACCGGACGAGTATCTCAGGAATTTCATCGTTATCTGATAGAGGGTGAAGACAGCCGGAATGTTGGCGATTATGATACCGTTTCAGGATTGGGCAAGGAAGAAGCGTTGGAACAGATACACCACGCCGCCAGGTTCCTTGAGCTTGCCGACAAATTGCTTTCACAAACTCGGCCGGAATAAAATCCTGAGACCCAATGAAAAATTGAGTAAAGGCAAAATACAGATTCGAGATACTGATCCTGCAAAGGCGGAGATCGCGCTGAGGCGCGCGGCTACGAGGGCGAAAAAGATTGCCGAGGAGACGCACACCCCGCTGGTGGTATATGAAGGTGGACGTGTACTCAAGAAATTCCCTGGAAAAAGAAAAGAGCAAGTAAAAGAGGGTAACATGCCGAGCAGCCAAGACCGCCGGTAGCCGTTTTGTCAAAATCGTTCTTTTCGATTCCTAAGTCCAGCAGGTCTGCCAGTTCCGCCACTCTCGCTGATTGATTGTAAAGGAGCTCCTGTTTCTTCTGCAATCTGTTTCTTAAGAATGCAGTAAGAAGCCATGAGATTCATCGTGTGATCAGATACCTGCATTTCATAGTAACAACTACTTCTTAATGCTACTATAGTCTCATAAGTCACTGTTATATAATAGTTCCGAGCTCAGTCAGCAGGTAACATGCTTCCTTCCGCTCATCATCTGCGATGTCCGCTTTCACCAGAATTTCCTTCACTCTCTCGATGACTCCAAGCTTCAAGCCCCTTGCCAGTATAGTGAGGTCGATTCCCGCATTCCTGCTCATTTCCTTCAATGCCTTCTCTGCGATAGCTGGAGCTACGAGCTTTAGGAAGGAGCACAGCAGAGCGAATGCATCAGGAAAGGCATCCTCCTTTTCAGCTCTCTCCGCAACGTCCACCACTGACTTCAGTATGCCTGCCAGGAGTTCGGGGCTGTAGTTGCCGCTGTCCCTGAATGGATTCTCGTCGCGGACGGCTGCCCCGCTGCTGTTCAGATCTTCATTGCGCACATTTTCCTGCTGTTCATACCTCTCCGATACGTATTTAATGAAAGTATCGGCAAACTCCTTGCAGTGTTTTCTGACCGTGGCTCTGAAAGGTTTTTCGGTCTTCCATTTTCTGAGAAGTCCGTAGGAAATGCCGAGTTCCATTGCCATGGTAATCTGCTTGTCAGCGGTGAGCATATAAAGGGTCGCCAGGTACTTTTTCTTCGAAAACCCCAGACGCTGCCCCTTGGACATCCCCCTCTGCGAGGGTTCCGCGTACGCCTTGGCTTTTTGCTCAATGAAGCTTTCCAGCAGTGTATTGTCCATATAACTACTTGTTAATGAACGACTAATAACAGAGTACATGATAGTGTTACTTCTGTCAAGTGAAAAAGTCAAAAGAAACCTTACCATATTCGCTAATAGGTAACTGCAACCTCTAGAGCAGATGACCATGTAAGCGGTAAGACTCTGCAAAGAAACACATTTCCGTTTTCTTGCTCTCGCTTTTTGCACCGGCGCAGGATTTGTGATATGATTATTCATGGTGGAAAGAAGGCACTACCAGCGGTTTGTGGTGGAGGGAATCGAAGGCACCCTCATGTTCGCCACTGATGTTGATATCATCAATATCAGCATAAACGGCGTCGCCCTGAGGGCCAACAGGAGGCTCGAAATCGGCAGGGAATACACCCTGAAACTTGAATTTCACGATAAGGTCATATCGTTAAACGGCATCGTTGCCTGGTCAGTGCTGAGTGAGCTTGCAAGAGGGCAGCATGAGGAGAAGGTTCCGATTTACAAGGCAGGGATGCGGTTCACGAACGTTATTTCGGAGAAGATGGCGAGACTCCTTGATTTTATAGACGAGAACAAGCTTGCGCCGGACCACAGGCTGACCATCAGATTTGGTGTCAGGTCCCCCGACAGGGCCAGTCTCAACGGCCCCCACAACTACAAAGTCAAAAAGGTGAGTGATAACGGCATGCTCATAGAGACCGACCTGCCCTTCGAAGTTGAGGAATCGTTGCCCATGGAAATAGCCCTTTCTGATGATACGACAATTCGTTTTGTGGGGCGCGTTGCCTCCTGCCTCGAAATCACCAATGAAGTCCCTAAACACTATGATATCGGGGTTCAGTTTATAGAGATATCAGGGAACGACAAGGCCAGATTCAATGAGTTCATCAAGTCCCTGTGTCCTACTCAGTCATAACGTCATCGGGGAGTTCGTCCACATCGTCTTT
>JBFLXP010000203.1:0-5918 GCA_040757315.1 Nitrospirota bacterium | reverse complement strand
TCCGTATGCTACAAGTCCCAACACTGTGATAAGAACAAAAACGATAAACACAATTTCCATGTCTTCTCCTTTAATTCCTGAATAGTGTTATTGCCACTCCTTTGTTGTGTCTTATGCACTGCTTGATGGAATCGACATCTTTCCCGCAGTTGAGCAGTGTCTTCCACGAATAGATGTGGCGCGCCCTGTGAAAGTCACTGTTTGCGATATAAGGATATTTCTTCAGGCTTATGACATTAAAGACATCATCTCTGTTCGCAATTTCCCAGGCATCTATGTATTTGGCATACTTGTCTCTGTTGTTCCATAGGAAAAGGGTTTCCCGGATCGTCATTTCTGAAGTGTGGTGCGGATGGCAGGCGATGACGAGGGCATCCTGCTCTTTCGCTTCGAGAAATATCTTCTCATAACTCCAGCAGGCGGGAATGAATTCTTTTATGTCAAGTATCAGCATATGAGCCGACTTCTCGGATGAGATATAATTCTTGCTTATTTCCACGCCCGGAATGATGAGCATTCCATATTTATCCATCGCCCGTTTTGCTTCCTCCTTTACGTTGGCCATATAGTCATTAAAATTGTTTTCATTCACGGTAAGCCTGAAGCGATGGGCAAGTTTGCCGAAAGAACTGTCGCCATTGACTACGTGGTCGGTGATCGAAATGACATCAAACCCGGCCTGTCCAAAGAGATCAACCGTCCTTTTCAGTTCTACTGAACCGTCTGAATATCTCGTGTGAATATGGAAATCACACAGTAACATTAATAAAATGATAAGTTTTTTAAATTACAGGATTATTAAGAGGAGATGAATTTTTGATTACAGGAAGGGCAATTCTTCATTCGGCATGAAAATCTTGTCGAGGGCCATAATCCTTCTGTCGCGGACAATACTGGATCTGATCTGGGCCTTTGGCACCCTTTTTACTTCGGTGGCGATCGAAGCGAGCTGTGCATATGACGCTATCTTGTAAAATTCGGTGCTCACTATTCCTATAGAAAGAGAGAGGAGCGGGATTCTTTCCTCACAACCTTTGCGATTGATCGAATAATAGAGCCCTCGATCGTAGTCGGAGATCCCATGAAACACCGACAAAGAGGCCTCAAAATCCGAGATGATTTTGCTGCAGAGCTTCAGAGAGTCCTGAGGTCTTGTCATAACGATGAAATCATCACCGCCAATGTGCCCGATAAAATGGTAAGGATTATGCTCCTGTCTGAAGGCATCGGTGATTATGCCTGCGAGAGTCTTTATGACGGTGTCACCCTTCTCAAACCCGTAGTGTTGAGTACAGGCGAGGGCTCATGGAGGTACATGCCCTGCAGGAACTCAATGTCCATGTCCGGTACGACCTTCATTTCTTCTTCGCGTTCGATACCTTCCGCAATCATGCCGATGCCCATCCTGTGGCATGCTGTAACAATACAGTCGACGAGATAATACTTCACTGTCGTTTTGTCGATCTGCGATATGAAATGGCGATCAATTTTTACGAAGTCGGGTTCTATAACGGAGAGCATTTTTAGTCCTCCGTATCCCGCGCCGAAATCATCGATTGCGATTTTGTATCCTCTCTTCCGGTAATGATCGACCGCCTTCTTGAATAATGCAAATTTATGGATGGCGCTCTCTTCCGTAATTTCAAGAATGATGTTCTCCTTCCGTAATCCCCACCGTTCGATGTACTCATCGGTAAGGCCGTTTCTGTGGGCCGTGTCAATCAGCGTTTCCGGACAAATGTTGATGAAGAGCAGGGCATTCTTGTCCCGAAAGCCCTGAGTCATAGCCTGGCGGACAGCATTTTCGCGGCAATGAATATCGAGATGCGAGATTGTATTTGTCAGTTTAGCTTTCTGGAAGAGACCATTGATGCTGGCAAAAGAGGAGGCGACCTGAATCCTTGTCAACGCCTCGTATCCATAAACAGCGCCGTCCAGTGCCTGATAAATAGGCTGGAAAAATATAGTAAGAGCGTTTCTTGAGATCAGGTCGTGTATTGCCTGTCGTTGTTCTTCATGATCTAATGCCGACACACCGTCGTTGTCATTCTGTTTCATGGCGGCAGCTTTCCTGAAGCGAACGCTTTTTTTCTCAGATCTGACCGAGATAAAAACTGACTTGCTCCCGCAACCTGATCATGTCGCCTTTACAGATATATCCCTGAATTCCGGTTTTTCTGACCGCCTCCCTCAGGCTCTGCTCGTCATTTGATGAATAAAATATAACCGCTGTGTGCCTGGTATATCTGTTTTCCTTGAGGAGAGCGGCAAGCCTGTCACCCGAAAGTCCGGGCATATTGATATCGAGGAGCACAAGGTCCGGTTGAACTTCTTTGATGAGATTCGTCGAACCGAATCCAAGGTCATGGACTAATACCTCATACCCTTCGTTTTCAAGTATTTCTTTTGTGGCGAGAAGATGTTTCTCATCATCGTCAATTATGAGTATTTTCTTTTTCATTGTTAAGGTCTCCTTCCTTATTATTAAGAACCGCATAAAAAAGTCCGCTTTCGTCATTCCCCGACTTGATCGGGGAATCCAGAAAGAACTGGATTCCGGGTCAAGCCCGGAATGACACTCATAGAACATTAATTTACAGTTATCAATAGTTGCAGCCAACCTGCGCTGAATCGCGTATAACAGCCGCCGGAATCTCAAAAATGTATATGACAGCGTTTTATGCCATCTTTGTCCTGTTCGAGATATGCGGGCTCCTTCTTGATTCTCTTACAAAAGGCGTCAATATACTGCCGAAAATCGTAACTCGACCCGCTTATTTCCGGAATATCGCCTTGCTGCATTACGATTGTCTTGGCTGCCATTTTAAAAAATGCCTGTGACCATTGCATGCCCGTTATATCAAGCTTGATAATGTTCATGTACGCCTCTGCCCTTTTTTAGCTTTCTTTTAAAATGATGTGTTATCATCCATATTCAAATACCTGAGATCACAGTATCCTCGCGGCCTGTGGGAGTAGAGCGGTTCCTTGGGAGAAAGATCTCGAATTTTGTGCCCGTTCCGAAGCGGCTGGATACGGAAACAGTGCCCCCTAAAAGCTCCAGCAGATTCTTCGTTATCGTCAGCCCGAGTCCCGTCCCCTCGTGCCTTTTGGTTTTCGCGTCCTCGATCTGTCCGAAAGCGACAAATAACTTGTCGAGATCCTCTTCGCGAATTCCCCGCCCTGTGTCATCGACTGCTATCTTAAATGCACCCGACGATTCAGCAAGGGCGAAGAGTATTTTCCCGACTTCGGTAAACTTTGCTGTGTTGCTTGCAAGGTTTGTCAATATCTGCCGTACCATGATGGCGTCGGAAACAATATACACGGGACCTTCGTGGGCGACAACCTCAACATCGACAGGCTTGCTGCCGAGGAGAACCCGTGTCGTTTCCGCCACTTCACGGAGCATTTTGATAATGTCGAAGCGCACAACCGACATTTTGTCGCCCCCAATGTGTCGAAAATAACGGTCCGGAAGCAATAAGTCCGGGAAGTTGCCGCGAGAAGCATGCCTAAACAATTACTATTAAGTTACTTTTTTTTGTTTACGGGAATATGAAGGACAAATGAAATTTTGGTTAAAAATCCCTGCTTTTGATGAGATAAGCGTAGTACAGCGCAGCGGGGGTCGGTTTCCGTTCAAGTGTATCGAAATCGACAGTATAGAGGCCGAAGCGCGAATCGAGCCCCTGGAGCCATTCATAGTTGTCAATGAGCGACCAGTAAAAATAGCCCCTGACATCGACGCCGTCTTTCATACATCGTTCAAGAACGTCGATATGTCTCTTCATGAATCCTATTTTTCTCTGGTGGTTCCGCGTAGCGATACCGTTTTCTGTGATGATCAGAGGCACATTAAGTCTTGAGGCATATCTGAGCACTTTCTCCAGTCCCTGAGGGTGTATTTCCCATCCCATGTCGGTGAGCCCGTAGCCGTCTATGTCCCTGTGGCGGAGTTCCACTCCCATTTTCTTGAAGGGATTGAACCTTATATGGACTCTCGTGTAGTAATTCACGCCGAAGAAATCGAGTTTCCCTTTGATTGGAAGGGGAATTTCGATCGCCTTCCTGAACGGGAATTTCACGAAAAGTCTCCCGGTCAGGAAAGCGTCAAGAAGCGAATGGTTGTAGAAGTATTTCGCAATCTTCGCAAGGAACTTGTCGAAGGGGTTCCATTTCTTCCACGGTGCAAAGGCCGCCATATTATGGGCGACGCTCACCATAGCGTCCGGAATCCGCGCATGGATCATATCATACGTTTTGCTGTGGCAGACAAGAATATTCCGGAGCGCATCCAGTGCGAGAGGGGCACTCCGGATGCCCGGCGGCATGCAGCCTTCGAGGTAACCCCCGAGCAGAAGCACATAGGGCTCGTTGAACGTTATCCAGTATCTTACGCCCCTGATGGTCGAGACTACCTTCTCGGCATAATCGAGGAACTTTTTTATCGAGGTGTATTCATGCCATGGATACTTTTTTATGAACCATATGGGATGGGTGAAGTGGTGGAGTGTGACCATCGGCTCGATCCGGTTTTCGATCAGGATGTCCACGATCTCCTGATAATGTGCAAGAGCCGCGTCGTCCCACATATGCTCCTTCGGTTGTATCCTGCTCCATTCCAGAGAAAACCGGTACGCGTTCACACCGATTTCCTTAAGGAGCAGAAGATCTTTCTTGTAAAGATTGTAATGGTCCGTGACATCGGGATTATCGCCCAGTATCGAATCCCAGGTTGTCCAGTCCGCGTATGGAGAGCCCTCGATCTGAAAAGCCGATGTCGCAACGCCCCAAAGAAACTGTTTCCCGGTGTTCATTCCTGTCTACTTTGCAATTGCATAAAAATTATGAGAACGGAAAGGGAGGGCGGCATGAAAAGCCTTTCGCAGCGATACATTATGGGCATCGGAAGCCACACTGAAAATACTCAATCAGGATAACACTATGAATGAAGTCTGTTTTCTTGACGCCATGCCCTAATCAAATCTCATCGCCTTGAAAGGCTTTGAGAGATGCCCTCCCTTCCTGCGACGATAGAGTTTATTTAAAAAATACCACGAAAGAAAAGCCCTCCCAAGGCAGGGAGGGCTGTGGAGGGTCTTGCAGGGCTTGGTATCTGGCAATTACAAAGCTACCTGCAGAGTCAGCTGTACTCTTTTATCGTCGGTTTTGCCTTTCTGCTCGAAATCCACGGTATCATAATCAAGAACGACCATATTCTTGTGCTGTTTGTCTATGTGATATGCGGCGCCGACAATGTATCTTGTGTTCTCGTCGTCATCGATGTCGTCGTTCGGATCGAACCTGTCGTAACGACCGATGATGCTGAATTTCTTGTGCGGCTTTACCTCGGCGAAGATAGAGTATCCGTCTTTGTCGTTTTCATCGCCGCCGCTCTGGCTGCCTTTGCCTGTATAATACTGGCCCGTCAATACAACATACTCATGCTCGAAGCTCACGAAACCGTTGTCGACCTCCCAATCGGGTATTTTGACGTCCTTGTTGCCTTTTCCCCATATCCCGAAATAAGAAAGCTGAAGTCCGGGTACGATGTCCGGAAGCGGCCTAACAGTGAGCCTTCCCTCCAGAACCTTATTCTGATTCTTTTCCGAAGCGTGGTATCCGGCGCCGTTATATATACCGAATGACATGCTTCCATACCGGCCGGGGTAATAGTGGCTTACGCTGTCCTGATACTCCTTCGGCATCTCTCCGCCGAGCAGCGACACAAAGGTTGCTCCGAGGTCTGCTGAATTAAATAGACCATTTCTTTCCATGAACATGGTGTCCTGGCAGCGGTACATGTTCACGTGCTCCTCAAAATCGAGCCACGGCATGTGAACCACACCGAACTCTACATACGGTTTTGTAAGAAACGCAATATCAGGAAGTTTGAATTTGCCGTAAGCGTATTT
>JBFLXP010000202.1:0-5925 GCA_040757315.1 Nitrospirota bacterium | reverse complement strand
GGCGTCCTGATCTCGGCAACTGTTTCGCCGTGAACAGTTATCTCGTAAACCGTGCCGGGAGAAGTCTTAAGAGATTTGATAATTTCCGGCAGCCGCTTCCGGGCCTCTGTTATGGAAATAACGTTCTTCATTTGTATCCTCAAACGCCGAATTGTATGATTTGTACGTTATTGTACAAAATATGGCATGAGTTTGTCACTACGGACAAAACAACAGAAATGGGACGGTTCTATTCTGTCGTTATTCCACCGCTGCCGTACCCCTTTACAAATTTTTAGGCACATCACAAACAAAATAGAACCTGCCCCTTTTGTCTTTTTAGGGATCTCCTCACTGTTGCCTGCTTTAATTACATGCGTAATCGCATTATACTATTATTAAAAATGGATCAAATGGTTTTCAGCGTAAGGGAAGCAGCAAGAAATGCTTCGAGCAACGGGAGGCAGTGATGAAAAAATCCATTTGTATCTTCTATGCGGTACTTATACTGCTTTTTGCAAATACCCTGCCGGGATATGCGGACAGGAAGGGTCATTCTCAGGGGTCGGGACACCATCATGGGTCGGGAGGACACCATCATGGACCCGACTCTCATTTTAGCGGAAGCGTCTGGATCGGGCCTGGCTGGGGTGCAGGGTGGTGGGGTCCGCCATACTATCCATACTACCCCCCTTACTATTCTCCATACTATCCTCCGTTCTATCCGTACTATTCTTCGCCGCCAGTTGTTATACGGGAGCAGCCGCCGGTATATGTCGAGCCCGCCCCGCAGAAGGAAGAACAGAGTTACTGGTATTTCTGCCCGAATCCCGAGGGCTATTATCCCTATGTAAAACGATGTCCTGAGGGCTGGTTGAAGGTAGAACCTTCCACTGTTCCGCCGGACGAAGGAGAGTAAGAAATGTTTAAGTATGGACGAAGCATTTTGTTATCTTCAGCACTGCTCGTGCTGGTCGGATGTGCTACAGTTCCCGCGGGGCCAAGCGTGATGGTGCTGCCATCTGCAGGAAAGTCGTTTGAGCAATTCCAGGTCGAGGACGCTATTTGCAGACAGTGGGCGGCTCAGCGGATTGGGATCAGTCCTCAGGATACGGCCAGTCGGAGCGTCGCCACGGGGGCAGTTGTGGGCACAGCCATAGGCGCGGGTCTCGGAGCCGCTATCGGCTCCACTACAGGCGATGCAGGTGCCGGCGCTGCCATCGGCGCGGCGAGTGGACTTCTTGTCGGAAGCGTCGCAGGCGCGGATGCAGGGCGGGTTTATGGCTGGGAGGCACAACGTCGGTACGATATTGCGTATGTGCAGTGCATGTATGCCAAGGGAAACCATATTCCCGGAGTCGTAACGCGTACCCGTCGCATTGAAACAACCTCACCCCCGCCGCCACCGGGGTTCCGCTCTGTACCGCCGGACTATTCTCCGGAGCCCTATCCCTCGCCATGACCGACAGCATGCGATGATCAGCCTCGGCGTCTTTGGAGGGATCGGGCAATCGCACCCGGGCTGATCACTTTCTGCCCCTTGTATTTACAGACCGGTCGTATTTCCGCCTTTCTTCCGGATCCATGAGTGTTGCATATGCGTTTGTCATATAGCTGAATATCTCATGCAATTTCCGCTGAATCTCTCCGTGAGGATATCTGTCCGGGTGGAACTCACGCGCCCGAACATGGAATGCCTTCTTGATCTGTTCTCTGGTAGCGTAGTTTTTCAAGCCGAGAACCTTGTAGTAATCCATGGTTTTGTACCATTGGTGGTAGTACTCTATTCTTTCAAGTGTTTCGATAGGTATCTTCGGAGGCTTCTCTTCGGTCTCCCGTTCGGCAGAAAGCGGCTCCGGGACAGGTTTGGGCCCCGATACAAAAGGAGACTTGCCGCTTGCCGCGAATTCCTCAAGAACACGGTGGTGTTTGGAATCAAGGGAGCCGAGATTGGTCAGAAGCGGTGCGAGACCCGGGGCTGCGGTTACGAGAGATGCAATGGCGTGGGACTCGGCAGCGTTTATTTCGAGGTCAACGGCTATCTTCACCGCTTCCTCAAGGGAGGGCTTCGGTCCCGAAAGGACAGCGTTAATCCTTTCCATTGTCGCCTTGAGAGGTTCAACGTCAAGGGCGACTTCTCCCAGGACCTTAGCATCTTTCGAGGCCATCCTCCGGTAATACCTGACCAGGTTGGCGTGTGCAGTTTCATCGAGGCTCATCCGGTAAAAGAACTCGGTAGCTTCGCTGTCGGCCGCAAAAATTGTGGCAAACCATTCGTATAGGTCCGCCATCTTTGCTTCGAGTTTCTCCAGCGTGTCCAGAACCCTAAGAATCGCCATGATCCCTCTCGGCTATTAAAGCATTCTTTCTATAGAAGGGTACCATAAACCGTACTGAAGGAAAGTTATCTTATAATCTCAGCCGTGAAGGAATAAAGTTCGGCGTCCTTCCAGGCGCCTTTCGGAAGACCGGCTTTGACGCAAAGCTGGTCGAGGAAGGTCTCCCTGTCCCATCCGTTTTCCGAGGCAACCTGCGGGAGCAGCAGTCCGCTCTGCAAGCCCCTTCTTATGACGAGTCCATGTCTGCCTACCTCTATCTCCTTTGCATCCTTCACAGGCCTGAGCGGAGAAAGGACCGAAATCTCCATATCGATCCCGGACAATTCCTCTTTCTTAAGTGGAGGAAACCTCGGATCGCTCGAGGACGCGGCAACGGCATTTTTTATCACGGATTGGTAGAGGGGCATCACCGGCCGAACATGGCCGATGCATCCCCTTAGAGAACCGTTTTCTTTGATCGTCACAAAAACAGCGCCGTCGGTCCTTAGTTTCGGATTGCGCATTTCAGGATCGATCTCCTTTCCGTTTATCACATGTTCGTTGACGGCATTTCTCGCCAAAGAAAGCAGTTCTTTTCTCTCTTCGTTGGAATACGGACTCCGGTAGAGACCTATTGATGCGTAGCCAACAACTCGTTCTTTATCTGCTGTCACGTCTCCCGAATTCGCATAACGAAAGATTGAACCGAGATTGGCTCCAGCGCGTCGAGCCGTCTCCATGGCGATGATAACGGGCAGACTTCCGCACATTTCCGCATCGCCGGTTTTGAGCAACTGCACGGCGCTCCCGACGGAGAGGGTTGCCAAGGCCGCGATCATCCTGCTGTCCATTTCTTTTGCTGTTTGATAATCATGATAGTGTGAGAGGTCAGTGCTCGCAACTACGAGCGTATTCTCGTCCACGGTGTCCGAAAGCCTCGTGATCAGGTGCTCAAACGTCTCTCGCGATAGAGAACCCACGAGTATGGGCACGATCTGAAAATCCTTAAGCACTGCCTGGAGAAAGGGTATCTGGACTTCTATGGAATGCTCCTTTTCATACGCTTCGGGATAAAACTTCACCTCTGCGGACTCGTTCAGGAAGGACCGGGCGAGTTTTTCATTGATCTTCACGTCGCCGAGCGGGGTCCGAAAACTCCCGTCAGTGTACACGGATGCCCCGTTGAACGGCGCACGATGGCTCGCACCGATTATGATCACGTTCCGTATATTCGCGCTTTGAATTTGTCTGTATCCATAGGCGGCAACCTGTCCCGAATATATGTAACCGGCATGAGGAGAAACAAGCACAATCAGTTTTCCGTCTCCCCCGACCTTTTCCGTCTTTGAGAGAAAACCATTGACCATTTCCTGAAGAGATTTCCTGTCCGAGGGATAGAATTCGCCTGCCACAGCAGGTTCCTTCACCTGCTCGGCACAGCCGGCGGCGAGCGGACAGAGAAATATAAGGAGTAAGAGCAATATGATCGTCTTCGTCGTCTTCATTTTATTATAATAGTCGTCCTTCCCCTATGGGGGATTGGCCCGTCAAGCCGGACAATGACAAAAAACGCCTTTGTGTATAGACCTTATCTAATCCAGTCTTTTCCAGAACATGGCTTTCTTCAATCCTGGCTGATCCTTCGCTTCGGCCTTGGTTTTCTTGCCGAAAAGGGCGATGATGCCACCCAACAAAAACGTCCTCAGAAAGTCTCTTCTTTTCATATGATATCCTTGCTCTCTTTCTGTCATTCCGACTTGTTCGGAATCCTTCTTCTAAGAAAGATCCTGGCCAAGCCAGAATGACATGATCGCACATTGCAATCCGCTTTGACAACGGGCAGACTCCGTGTCAAGCGTCTCAACTCCACACACCCGGGATTGTCGTCTTGCAGAATTTGCAATTGCCGTTCGACAGGTGATTTTGCCTGACGAAATAGCCGATCCGTTCGATCAGCAATTTCTTGCATTTCGGACAGAAAGTGCTCTCGGCTTCATGCCGGATATTGCCTATGTAAACGAACTTCATCCCCGCGTCCAACGCTGTATTCCTCGCCGAAGTGAGAGTCTCGATCGGCGTCGGCGGCAAATTGGCCAATTTATAGTTGGGGAAAAAACGGGAGAAATGGATCGGGACATCGGGCCCGAGGTTCTTCACGATCCACCGGCACATCTCTTTTATCATTTTCATATCGTCATTCAGAGTCGGTATCACGAGATTGGTTATCTCGAGCCAAACGCCTTCTTTCTTCAGCACAACAAGTGAATCGAGGACGGGTTTGAGCCTGCCGCTACAGATCCGCTCGTAGAAATCCTCCGAGAATCCTTTCAGATCGATGTCGGCAGCATCCATATATTTGCACAGCGCTCTCAGCGGCTTTTCTCTGATATATCCGCAGGAATGCATGGTGTTTCGTATCTTCTGTTTCCTGGCAATGATGGCAGTGTCATACATATATTCGTAGAAGACCGTGGGCTCAGTATAAGTGTAAGTCACCGATTTGCACTGATAGCGGACTGCGCTGCTCACTACTTTTTCAGGCGGCAAGTCGTAGGTATCCGTATCTTCGGGCTTCGCCTGTGAAATCTGCCAGTTCTGGCAGAACTTACAGCTTAAAACACATCCCGCCGTGGCTATCGAAAAAGCGGTTGTTCCCGGAAGAAAGTGGAAGAAGGGTTTCTTCTCTATCGGATCGACATGGACGGCACAGGGCTTTCCATAGACGAGGCTGTATAGAACGCCCTCTTTATTCATCCGAGCCCTGCATTTACTGCGCTGCCCGTTCTCAAGAATGCATCCGTTCGGGCAGAGTTCGCATTGGACGACTTTCGGCATGCCCTATTATAGAATTTATCGGGGCACAAATTAGATACTCTTCCAAAGCGAGCCGCGGCGGTCATCCATCCATTTGACAAATAAGGAAAATTTTAGGATGATTTATCGTGACGAGGGAGAAAAGTAGACAACAATGACATTCGGGAAAAACCGTTCTTCCGGAAATGGATGTCGCACCGGCGACGATATTTACTCACTTGCTTGAGGCAGGCAGCGGGACGAAACACATGAATAAACGCGCGTCGAGAGCTTCAGAGGCTGATCCGATCAGACGGAGGGCTGAGAAGGACCTGAAAGCGAAGAGCGCCGAGAAAATTGCCGGGAAAGATCTCATGCAAGTCATTCACGAACTCGAGGTCCGCAAGGTGGAACTTGAGACGCAGAACGATGAACTCAAGAGAATAAAGCATGAGCTCGAAGATTCAAGGAAAAGGTATTCGGAACTGTACGATTTCGCTCCCGTTGGGTTTCTGACCCTCGATGATATGGGAACGATCATCGAATCAAACAAGGCGGCGGCGCATCTCCTCGATTGTTCGGGGACAAAGCTGATCGGGAAAAGGTTCCATCTCTTTGTTGCCCTCGATTATCGCCGTTCTTTTGCCGAATTCTTGAACAGCGCACTTGTGTCCGGCAAAAAGAAATCGTGTGAAACATTGATCCTCAAATCCGACGATACAACCGTTGATTCACTTATAGAGGGAAAAGCAGGGCCGGGAAGGGATGCAGACAAGAAGCATATCCGGATCGCAGTGGTGGACATCTCTGGGCGCAAGAGGATGCAAGAGTCCCT
>JBFLXP010000201.1:0-5943 GCA_040757315.1 Nitrospirota bacterium | reverse complement strand
CAAGGGCGAAGGGAAAGCGAATGTATCGCGCAGCGGCGATCTCGCGCTGCGCGTCTACTCTTTCGGGTTTCTTGCCTTTGAACTCACATCTCAAGACGGCGCGATAAGCAGCAATCCCGCCATTGACAGGAATAAGGGAGTGATACTTACTTACGGATTAAGGGATTGCCTTTTCTGGTGGGATATTGAGGATAGCAGTATCGATGAGCAGGACAACGCTTATGTCTTCTCCAACTCGATTAGAAGTATATGGATCGACAAGGCCACCATGCTTCCGCAGAAGCAGACGATCTCCCTGTCGGACGGAAGAGAACTTTTGATCACCTATGAGCGTCCTCAGCAAATCGGCGGGAACTGGTATCCGTCAAGAATAAGAATTCAACTCTCCCGGTATGCGGTCATCCTGGTGATCAAGGAACTATCATTTATTCTTGATGCCTAATCCGAGGTCGACGGCAACTGTGTTTATGATGGAGGCGTCGATGACCGGGGTCTTGGCGAGATACCCTTCCAGCATTGCGTTGTCGCACACCGTGTTGATGAGCCGCGGTATGCCGCTTGTGAACTGATAAATATACGGGATCGCCTCCGCAGAAAAAATTTCTTTTCTGCAGCCCGCGACTGTCAGCCTGTGTTTCATATAATCCTGTGTGCTTTCCTCGGAAAATTCCTTAAGGCGTATTCTGACCGCCACCCTCTGTTTTAAAGGCTCATCGAGAGCAAGAATTCCTTCAAGCTCCGGCAGGCCGAAGAAGACAAAATTCAGGAGCTTGCCTTCATGGGTCTCCATGTTCAACAGCCCCCTGAACTCTTCCATGATCTCTTTTGAGTTCAGCATCTGCACCTCGTCGACCATCACGACAGCGTTCTTCCCTTCATCGCTTATTTCGTGCAGGCGCCGGTATATCCGCGTGAGAAGTTCCACCTTATCGTCGGTTAGATCCCTTACCCCTAATTGGATGGCAAATTTCTTGAAAAGCCATTCCGAGCTAACGCTGGCATGCACGACCACAAGAAGAGCGGCCTCGTACAAATCTTCGTCCAATTCCTCGAGAAACCTTCGCGCAAGCGTAGTCTTGCCGGTTCCGATACCTCCGATAACGACAGCCAGCCCTCTTCTCGCGTCGACCGCATGTTTCAACTTGACAAGGGCATCGGAATGGAGCGGACTATTGTAATAGAATCTGCTGTCGACAACATTCGAAAAAGGATGCTCTTTCAGTCCGTAAAATTCCAGGTAGTCCATAGGCTACAAGTACGACACCCTGTCCTTTCTGTCTTTCGGTCTCTTTTGTTCGGCGCTTTCAGCGACACTCGCCCTGAGCTGATCCACTTTCTCGGAAACCGCCCTGAACTTGGAATTCCACCCGTAGACTTGCATATACAGTTCGAGCGCTTCCTTCATATTTCCGTTTTTCTCGTAAGCCTCGGCAAGATCGTATTTCATCGCCCAAAAAGACTCTCCCTTGTCTTCCATCTTATCTATGGCGTTTTTCAGGACATCAACGGCGAGAGGATGGAGCCCCTTTTCCATATAACACACACCAAGCAGGTTCGAGGAATGCACAAACCTTTTCGGATCCTTTCGAGATGCCTGAAATTCACGGATCGCGTCGTCGATCAGTCCCATCTCTTTGTAGGCGATACCTAAATTGTAATGGGTCTCATAATCCTCTTCCTCGAGCTCCTTCTCGAGTCCTTTCTTAAACTCGTTGAATATGTCCATGACATCGCTGTCGAGAGAAGGCTCGGTCACGCTCACCGCATCGAGCACTTCTTCGGCCGCCAGCGACTCCACACCTGCCTCTATTTTTTGTTCATCGAGTTTCTCTCCCGCTTCTACTTCGGCAACCTGGCCGAGAGAGGCCAGTTTCTGATTGATCTCTTCGTTGTCCGGGAACAGGTTCTGAAGTCTCTCAAGAATCGCCCTGGCCTCGTCGATCAAACCTTGCCGTGCGTAGAAATCCGATTCGGCAAGCTCTTCGCTGTAGTCCTCAAAGGATGGTTTTTCGGGTTCGCCGCCAAAAGCCTCCTCAGAAGCCGCAGGGACCGAAATGCCGACAAGACGGGGATCTTCAGGATTGATTTCGCGCGCTTCCTTGATAATCAGATCGCACTTTTCCGGATCGCCCGCCTTCTGATAAAGATCGCTCAGGATGAGGCATTCTGTCACGGCCTGTTCCTTATCACCGGTGTCGACGGCAAGGGTTTTGAGCCGCTCGTGGATATCAGTATTATCGGGGTCTTTTTCTCTGAACGGCTCCAGAATGTCCCTCGCATTGTCGTAGAGCCCGTACCTGAGATAGATGTCCGCCTCTATTATCGCCTCTTCGGCAGATTTTTCGGCCCCTATGATGATCTGCTCTTTGCCGACCTGCTTCTCGATATCCACGACTTTTTGCCTCAGAAGATCGTCATCAGGAGACATTTTGAGCGCCTCTCTGAAGCAGTTCAGCGCTTCCTTCGGCTTGGCTTGATCCATGAATACGTTGCCCAGAGAGGTCAGTTCACTCACCGCCCGGGAGTAGTCACCCAGTTGGATGTTGAGCGATACGAGCCTTTTGCCTGTCTCAACGGGGTCTACCTCTCTGAATAAATCGAGGATCTTTATTGCATCGTCGTAGTTTTCCTCGAGGAGAAGGTCGTCGAGAACCGGTAGATATTCGGCCCAGGCCAGGTCTTTTCTGCCTTCCCTTATATATACTTCTCCGAGAAGTCTTCGTGCCTTGACATTTGCCGGCTCCAAATCTTTAATCTGCGATAGATACTGCCTGGCCTGATCGAACAGCTCCACCACGCTGTGAATCTCTGCGGCCCTGAACAGAACCTCTGTGTCCTGAGGGAAAAGACTGGCCGCCTCCTTCATCTGATCCGTTGCCTGTCTCAAATTGCCGGTCTTCTCAAGAACGGTATTCAGCTCGATAATAGCTTCCTTGTTCACGGGCATGATGTTCAGTGCTTTGCCGTAAAACTCCGCCGCCTTCTCCATCTCATGTTTTTCATCGTGGATTCTGGCTATCTGGAGGTACTGTTTCGCGGCCTCCTCCGCAAGACCTTCTTTGATGTATATCTCGGCGACTTTATTCCTGAGGGGGACGTTTCCGGGAGAAATAGCGAGAATCTTGTCATATATCTCGAGTATCTTCTCCTTCTTGCCTTCCTTGGAAAGGCTGTCCGCCGCAGCCAGATAGAACTTTATGGCATCCGTAAACAGACCTTTGCCTTCGTTCAGCTCGCCGAGCGCGAGTAATGAACCCGCATCCGAAGGATTCAAATTCAGTATCTTTTTGAAGAGAGCCAGGGCTTTGAGAGCAAAGCCTTCCTGTCTGAAGAAATTCGCAGCCTTGTGATAAGAATCTATCGCGTTGGTCTTGTCCCCTTTTTTGAGGTACAAGTCCCCGATTGCATTATAAGTATTGCCGTCGGGTGACTCCTTGACCAGCTTTTCCCACTCGGCGATAGCTTTATCAACCTGGCCGCGGGCGAGATACTTCTGAGCTTCTTTAATTATGGCTGATTTATCCGACATTCTGTGTATTATTGAAGGTATCACAATTGGCAGAACCTGTCAATAATAGAGCCATTTTACGAGAAAGCCTTCATGGAGCGGACACTTCTAAATCCTCCCCTTTTCAAGGGGAGGTTGGAGGGGTTATGCGATAACATTTTCAATAACCTCCCCATCCCCTCCTTACCAAGGAGGGGATTTGTCCGTAACTGAATGATCACTTTTCCGCCGGATTGAATACAATATCTATATGGACAGAGATACGATTCTTGCACTTTTTCGAGAAAAAGCAGCGAGGCCGCTGAATTTCAAGGAGATCGTGGTGCTGTTGAATCTCGGCCCCAAAGAAGCACGGGCAACAAAAAGGATTCTTCGTGATTTATTGAAATCCGGCGATCTGGTTCTGAACAGAAAAGGCTTCTATGGGCCCTCCCAGGACATGAATCTTGCAAACGGCCTTTTTGAGGCGCACCGGGAAGGCTACGGCTTTATTATCATGGAAAAACCCGGCGAACGCGACATTTTTATTCCTTCGTGGGGCACCTTGGGGGCAATGAGCAACGACAGGGTTCTCGCCAGGATCGAAAACTGGAAAAAACGCGAGGGAAGGATAGTGAGGGTTCTCGAACGCGCGCATACAAAACTCGCGGGCAGACTGGAGAAGTCGGGGGCCGGCTTTTCCGTCAGACCGAAAAACAAGTCTATTTCTTTCGATATCTCCATAGCCCCAAAAGACAGGGGCGATGCGAAAGACGGTGATAATGTCATCGCCGAAATAACATCCTATCCTTCCGACCGGAAGCGGGCCTCCGGCCGGATAGCAAAAACACTGGGGAAACCGGAAGATCCGAGAGCCGAAGTTGAGATGATCATCGAAGAATTCAACCTCCCGAAGAAATTCTCCAGGTCCGTTCACGAGGAAGCGCTCGGCCTTTTTCTGCGAAGGCCGGGGGGCGAAGAAACGGGAGCATCGAGGAGAAGAGACCTTCGTTCACTTCCTACAGTGACAATTGATGGTGAACGGGCAAAGGACTTTGACGACGCGGTCTCCGTGGCTATAGCAAAGCACGGCTATACGCTTTACGTACACATCGCCGACGTCGGGTACTACGTGGGATGGGATTCGTACATAGACCGCGAAGCTCGGGAGAGAGGTACCAGCGTCTATTTTCCCGAAAAGGTCATTCCCATGCTTCCGAAAGAGCTTTCTGAAGACCTTTGCAGCCTGAAACCGAAAGTCGAGCGGTACGCCATCACGGTTGAGATGGACTTCGACAGGACCGGAGACAGGATGGACGCGCGCTTTTATCCGAGCGTCGTCAGCAGCGACGAAAGGATGACCTATACCTCTGTGAAGAAGATCCTTGTTGATGCCGATGCAAAGGAGCGGAGAAAGTATGAGCATCTCCTTCAGGACCTCGAAATAATGGGCGAGATGTGCGGCCTGTTGAGAACAAAACGGTTGCAGAGGGGCAGCCTTGATTTCGATCTGCCTGAGCCGGAAGTTCTCCTCGATCTTCAGGGTAGACCCGAAGGCATCATAAATGCGGAGAGGAATTTCGCTCACATGATCATTGAAGAGTTCATGATTGCCGCCAACGAGGCTGTCGCGGAGTATTTGGAGGGATTGGGCATCCCCATTCTGTACAGAATCCACGAAGAACCGGACCCTATGAAACTCGATGAAATCTCAAAGACGGTCAGGGCCGTCATGAAATTCAGAGAACCGCTGAAGGCAAAAGACTTTTCCCAACTCTTGAAAAGGATAGAGGGCACCCGCGAAGAAGAAATCATCCACTTCATCGTCTTGCGGAGCATGAAACAGGCCCGGTACTCGCATATCAATGCAGGGCATTTCGGTCTTGCATCAACGTGCTACACTCATTTCACATCTCCTATCCGGCGGTATCCCGACCTTGTCGTGCATCGGACACTGAGGGAAGTTTTGCGGAAACGACAGCTTCCGGAAAAAAGGATAGAGGCTCTGAACAGCCTCCTTCCCGACATCGCCTTCCGTTCCTCCCGCATGGAACGTCTTGCCGATAAAGCCGAAAGAGAGGTGGTGGACGCCATGCGGGTGTGGTTTATGAAGGACAAGGTCGGTGAGGAGTTCGAGGCGAAAGTAACAGGGATAACTCCTTACGGCCTGAGAATCAGGCTGAAGGATTTTTTTATAGAAGGATTTCTGCACGTGTCCTACATGACCGATGACTATTATCAATACAATGAGCACGCAATGAAGCTCGTAGGACGCCATTCCAAACGGTCGTTCTCTATAGGGAAAGAGATCCGGGTGAGGCTCGACAGGGTGGACATGGAAGAACGGGAAATCATTCTGGATATTTGCGACATGAAAAGGCCATCGGGATGATGGTTTCAGATTATCCAGGAACGCGGGAGATATTCTGTCAGGCAAGTGACATGACTCGACTTCT
>JBFLXP010000200.1:0-5986 GCA_040757315.1 Nitrospirota bacterium | reverse complement strand
CTTCGTTTCTGGCAAGATGAATCCCACCTGAAGGCCCCTTTTCGATCATGAAATATTGACATTTCGCAGGTACAGCGCTAACCTATTTCCAATCGCAAACGGAGAAAGGAGGTCACATATGGAGGAAGCAAAGAGACCTATGGGATGGAAGGAACTTTATCTCAAAGAAGACTGGTGGGCGATTTATCTGGGTATCGGTATAATTATCGCGGCCATAGCCTTTTTCTACACCGGTAATCCACTCCTGAAATCGCTCAGCGTCCTTCCTCCGAAATGGACGGATTTTGCAAAACTGACGGAACACTTTTCGACAAATCTCGGATGGTATGGCTTACAGTTCGCCTTCTGGCTCATCGTCTTTAGTATCAGCACAAGGATACTCGGCTTTAAACAGGCTGAATATATTCCTTCATTCGTCTTTCTCTATCTCCTTTCCGTCATCACTTTCATAATCGGAGAATACAAACCCCTTTCAGACAACGGGTTCGAACCGCCGTTGGTCGCTCTCATCCTCGGTCTTTTCATATCGAACAGTCTTCGTACGCCCAAATGGATGGACTCGGGCTTCAGAGTCGAATACTATATAAAAACAGGCATAGTACTGCTCGGCGCAACACTTCCGTTTACCCTCATTCTCTGGGCCGGTCATGTCGCACTGATGCAGGCCACCGCCATTTCTGTCGTGACCTGTCTTACAATCTATTTCGTGGGAACAAAGCTCTTCGGTCTCGACAAGAGATTCAGTTCAGTCCTCGGCGTGGGTGCAGCCATATGCGGAGTATCCGCGGCCATAGCAGTCGGAGGAGCAGTCAAGGCAAAGAAAGAGGATATCTCGATCACCATAACGCTCGTAACCATATGGGCTATCGTCATGATATTCTTTATCCCCTATACATCGAAATTTCTCGGCCTCCACCCTGCCCCGGTAGGTGCATGGGTCGGCTCTTCCGAGTTTGCCGACGCCGCCGGCTTCGCAGCCGCCGTAGCTTACGGCAAGATGGTCGGCAACGAAGATGCTGCGGTTCGCGCCTTTACCCTCATGAAGGTCATCGGAAGAGATATCTGGCTCGGCATCTGGTCTTTCATCTTCGCGCTCATTGCGTGTCTGAAATGGGAAAAAGAGGAATGCGGAACGAAACCGAAGGCGTCCGAGATATGGTGGAGATTCCCGAAATTTGTTCTGGGCTTCTTCGTTGCTTCCGTAGTTATTACCGTCATTGCTTCAGGTTACTCACAGGCAGATTATAAAAGCATTCTCACCCCGGATCTGATTAAGCCGATAAAGAGCTTGCGTTCCTGGGCGTTCATATTCTGTTTCCTGAGTATCGGATTGACGACGCGATTCAGGGAACTCGCTTCCGCCGGCAAAAAGCCGTTCTGGGCTTTCACGATAGGTGTCATCGTGAACGCAACGTTGGGATTCATTCTTTCTGTTCTTGTTCTTGGTGATTTCTGGATAAGCAAGACGGCGCAGTAATCAGCAGGCGCATGGAGCACAGAGCGTGGAGCAAAACAGCATATAGCGAAAAGCATAGAGGCAAAAAAATAACGAAGAGTATAGGGTGAAGAGCGAGGAGAGCGAGTGAGGAGAATTATTTTTCGTGTTCCTAACGTGTAGAGACTGCAAATACTTCAATAATGACGCTGCTTGGCTTGAGAAGGCGCTACCCGGCCTCAATGCACTCAGTTCGGCCTATGGATCAACGAGAGGCGAGAACGGCATATGCATAAAGCGCGACATATACCTGTCCCCGATTAAACAGTGCGTCGATTTCGAGATGCTGCCAAGAAAGTTTGATTAGACCCGTTTGACATTGCATAAAGACCTATTTGTTCATGGTCTTCCAAACGTGATACACCCGTTGAATGACGGTGAGATGTGTCAGAACCAGCATGATCCATAAGACGGGAACAATCCATCCTGTAAGAGTTGCGAAGATGAGCAGGATGATCCTTTCGGGCCTTTCCATAAGACCCGTATGGCAGTCTTCTCCAAGCCCTTCTGCCCGCGCCCGTGCATAGCTGATCAGGAAAGCGCCGACCAATGTACCAAGGCTTAGAAAAGATCCCGTATGGTTTCCATTTGCGGCAAGATAATATGATATTGATAGAAAGAGAAAGGCATCGGAATATCTGTCCAGAACCGAGTCGAGGAACGCGCCGAATTTGGTTGTCTTTCCTCCGGCTCGCGCCACCATGCCGTCCAGCATATCGAACAATCCTCCGGCCGCTATCAGGATCCCTCCAAGCCTGATATTCTGTGGTATCACAAGGGCGGCAAGAGCAGTCACCAGGAAACCGATTATGGTTAGCGTATTGGGCGTGAGACGTATGTGTCGTATTAGCGGGCTGAGAGGAGCATCGAGAAAGTGGCCGAGTTTAGCGCTAAGCATTAACTGTCATCATTGCGGGACAGACCATCAAGCGTCTCTTCTCGCCATCTGAATTCTCTATCTGAATTCTACCGCTCGATCTTCCCTTGAATGAAAGCTTCCACAAGGTCTCTCGCCTCGTCATCCGCGAATTGAACCAGGGGATGTTTCATGAAGTATGCAGAGGGAGATACAAGAACCCCTCCCACTCCTCTGTCGCGGGCGATCTTGCAGCATCTGATCGCGTCTATGACGACACCGGCGCTGTTCGGTGAATCTTCTACCGACAGTCTCATCTCGACATGAATCGCTATGTTGCCGAATATCCTGCCCTCCATCCTGAGGAAACAGACCTTGTTATCATGGAGCCAGGGTATGTAATCGGACGGGCCGATGTGTATGTGTTCATTCTGGAGGGGTATCTGAAGCTGCGACTGGACTGCCTCAGTCTTCGATATCTTCTTTGATACCAATCTGTGTCTGTTCAGCATGTTTAGGAAGTCTGTATTCCCCCCCACATTCAACTGGTAAGTATTGTCGAGTTTTACGCCTCTGTCTTCAAAGAGCCTGGTCAAGGTGCGATGAATGATAGTGGCGCCGATCTGGCTCTTGATGTCGTCTCCGACGATAGGGATGTTTCTCTTCTCAAAACGCCTGGCCCACTCCTTGTTGGAGGCAATAAAAACGGGAACGCAGTTGATAAGGCTGACTCCGGTCTTCAGGCATGCTTCAGCATAAAAGGCGGTTGCCTTTTCAGAACCCACGGGAAGGTAATTGAGGAGGATATCCGCCCTGCTCTGTTTCAGCACTTTAGCGACGTCGCAGGCCCTTTTTTTCGCCACAAGAAATCGCCTATTTTCCGGATATTCCTCCATATGTGCAGATACGCCGTCCAGTACCTGTCCCATCATCACCCTGACCGGAAAATCGGAAAGATTTTTCGTGATCGTTTTCGTACAGTTCGGCTGGGCGAAAATAGCCTCTTTCAGAAGCTTGTCCACCTTTCTCTTGTCGATGTCAAACGCTGCCACAAACTCAATGTCATCGGGGCAATAACCGCCGAGATTATAGTGCATGAGTCCGAGCGAACTGTCAGGGTGACGTTCACCCATGGACTTATAGTATTCGACACCCTGTATTAACGAGCTGGCGCAGTTTCCCACGCCGGCAACAGCCACCCTGATCTTTCCCATAGCGTTATTTCGTCCTTTTCTGTATTCTTTTGTACAAAAGCATGATCACATCCTCAAGTTGTATATTGAACTCTTTCAGGAGATTTTCCATTGATTCTTCGCAGTTCTGTAAAAACCTTTTCCATATTCTCTGGACTGTGTCCTTATCAAGGTCTGCGGCAATAGCCGCTTCCCTGAAGCTCATTCCATCAAGAAGATAGAGTATCACCTCTCTTATCTTTGACTCCTTGGTATGCAATCCAAAAAAGAGAGAATTGTGTCTCTCGGAAAACCTCAAATTGCAGGTCTTGCATTTAAGCAGCCTCCGCCGGTCCTTGCCGTATCTGTCATACACTACGATATTCCCCAATCCCCTTTTTCGGTGATTGCCGCAGAATTCATTGGGGCAGAAAAAATCGTCCAAATTGACCGAAATATGCACCCAGTTTATATAACAGAGCGCCCGATGAATGTCAAGACAATTTTCAACAAATTGGGGACAAAGAATATGCGGAGATGCTGTTACGACCTAATCCCGAGTTTCCTGTAGAGCAGAGAGAAATCCACATGCTCTGATACGAGGTTCATGCCGCGCTCGACTTTCACCATGTCGCGGAGTCGCAGTCTCACCGATAGTTTCTCGAGTTTTTTTGCGATGCTGTAAGTATCTTCGCGAACCACAAGAATCGGTATGTTCTTCTCTTCGGCGCGTGAGATGATCATTTCTCCGGGGTAGAGATCCCCTGTAAGTATGAGACAGACCGAACCCGACTCGATAGCGGAAAGTTGAATGTCGGCCCTGTCACCGCCCACGATAACCGCGTTATTCCTCGTTTTCTTAAAATATTCTATGGCCTTGTCCACTTGCATTGCGCCGATCAGGAACTGTTCGACAAGGTTGTTGCCATGGTCGTGAGAGCAGAGGAACTTTCCACCCAGCATCTCGTTCAACTCCTCCACTGTGATCGCTCCCACAACCGAATCATGCGGCAGGACGCCGAGAACATCAACCCCTTTTCTTTTCAGGAAAGGGAGGACGTACTCATCCACGGCCGCCTTTTGTTCTATGTGAACCTTATTTATTATGACTCCGACGAACCTGTCCTTGAGGTCCTTCTTCGCCTGGAGGACATAATCGACAATATATTCGCCTTCATACTTGACCACAATCACCGCCCGGGCGCCAAGCCGCTTAATGATCTGAAGACCCTGAAGGCCCAGATAACTGCCGGTATAAATGCTGCCATATCCACCGATAAGCATGATCTCTTTGTCCGCCGATAACCTGCGGAACGAGGAAAGAATTCTTGCCATGAGTCCCTTTATGTCCTTCAGATAACTCTTCACCGCCAACTCCTGCGTCAGTACCACAGGACATATGTCCGAAAGGGAGTCTTTCAACTCCAACGCACGGCGGATGCGCCAGGCGTCCGTGTCCGTAAGGATGTTGTCAACTTTGATCGGGAGGATGCCGACGGGCTTGAAATAACCTACGCGAAGACCATCTCTCTTGAATCTGTGTCCAAGCCCCATGGAAACGAGACTCTTACCCGTATACCCTCCTGTTGATCCGATATATAAGGAAACCATCTCTTTACCCTCCTATGGTAAATCGTGCGTCAATCGCTATGACGCCATTCCCCCTCGTCTGCACAAGCAGGGGATTGATATCAGCCTCGATAATTGTCGGAAAATCCGTTGCCAATTGAGACAGGGACAACAATGATTTTTCAATAGCTTCTATATCTGTTTCGGCTTCTCCTCTCACACCTCTCAGGAGCGGAAACGTTTTTATTTCTCGAACCATTTCATGAACGTCTTCGAGACTCAGAGGTACAACCCTGAAAGAGATGTCTTTCAGCACCTCCACATAAATCCCCCCCAATCCGAACATGACCATATGGCCGAATTGCGGGTCGTTCGTTATCCCGATGATTACCTCCTTGCCGGCCGGCACCATCTCTTGAATCAGGACCCCGTAAATCGTTGCCGTCGGCATGATATTCCTGACGTGCGTCGTTATTTCAAAGAAGGCGTTCTCCACGTCCTTCTTGCCGGCGAGATTCTTCTTCACTCCGCCTATATCGCTCTTGTGGACGATCTGAGGGGAGACTATCTTCATGACGACAGGATACCCTATGCCCTTCGCGGCGGCAACAGCTTCTTCGGACGTTCGTGCGAATAGGCCTCTGGGCTGCCTGAATCCGTAAGTCGCCAATACCTCGTGCACTTCAGCGTCGGTGAGACGGGCTCGATTCTCCTGTCTCGCCCTTTCGAAAATCGCCTCCACACCTTCCTTCCGGACATGGATCTGCTCATAAGTCTTCTGAGGTCGCCTGATCCAGTCATGATAACGGTACATTGCATGGTATGCGGACACTGCGTCTTCCGGATAATCATAATTCGGTATATTGTTCTTCATGAGTATCTTGTATCCGGCCC
>JBFLXP010000199.1:0-6002 GCA_040757315.1 Nitrospirota bacterium | reverse complement strand
CTATCTCACCGTCGAAGATAACCTGATGTTTTATCTGCCGAAGAGCTTCGATGATTGGAGGGAATTTCCTGTTGAAAGAAATGTTCTTGCGGGAATATAGATTTGCCTCGCCGTTATCGATTTCCGCGATCGCGCGGTATCCGTCCCACTTGATCTCAAAAAGCCATTCCGGATTGTTGAAGGGCTCTTTGACCAGTGTGGCGAGCATCGGTCGGACTCCGGAAGGCATCTTCTTTTTTGGGAGGGACTTGTCCGACAACCGGAGAGGCGATTTCTTTTTAGGATTCAGACTTTTTTTTTACTCGTCCGTTCAGGGCTTTCAGGTCGTTTAAAGTCTTGCCGGACAGAACAGATTCTTCTTTTGCCGTTACATCTTCTTTCGACGCAAACTCATCTTTCTTCTTAATCAGCAGCCACGAATTGTCTTCTCGCCGTTTCATCTTTACCAGGGCAAAAGCACCGTTCAGCTTCTTTCCACGAAGCACGAATTTCAGATCTCCGCTTTGCAGCCCGTTTCTTAGAAGCTCTTCGCTTTTCGTTCTGTCTTCCGTGTCTGCTGAATGGTATATGCCTGCGTCCCAGACTATCACCTCGCCGGCGCCGTACTGCCCTTCCGGAATGATACCTTCAAAAGTCAGATAGTCATACGGATGGTCTTCGACCATCACCGCAAGCCTTTTGTCTTCAGGATTAAGCGAAGGGCCCTTCGGGACCGCCCAGCTCTTTAAAACACCGTCGAGTTCCAGCCGAAAATCATAATGGAGACGTGAAGCGTCATGTTTCTGAACGACAAATTGCAGCGCTTTCCTGCTCGATTTCTTCTTCCCGGCAGGTTCGCCGCTTTTCCGGATATTTCGCTTATCGGTGTATTCTGCCAGACTCATGCCGCTGTTCTTCTTTTTTCTTTACCTTTTTCTTTTCCCTGTTCTTTCAGGCTCTTCTTGAGCAAGGCCATCAAATCAATGACCTTTGTCGGCTGAGGCAATTTCCCTTTGGGTAGCGGTTTTCTTCCTTTCGCTTTATCTTCAATCATTCTCTTTAAAGCCTCAGTGTATGTGTCCCGGTATTTTTCCGGCTTGAACTTCTCGGATAGCTGACCTATGAAAGTTAGTGCAAGGTCGATCTCTTTTTCACGGACATTTTTTACATCGGGGAGTTTTAATTGCCTCAAGTCTCTTACTTCATCCGAATAACGAATTTGATTCAGCACAATCGCATTCCCATGCGGCTTTACGATTCCGAGATGTCCGCGGTTGCGAAGCACGAAACTCGCGACTCCGACTTTGCCGGATTTCTTGAGCGCCTCCCTCAAGAGTGCATAAGCCTTATCGCCACCCCTGTCAGGCTCGAGATAATAAGGCTTTTCAAAAAAGCGGGAATCTATTTCATCCTCCTTTATGAAGTCCATTATGTCGATTGCATATGTCTGCTCGAGATCGGCGTTTTCAAAATCGTCATCCGTTAATACAACGTATTCGCCGTCCGAATATTCATAACCCTTGACTATTTCCTCGTAAGGAACTTCCTTCTTGTCGATCTCGCAGATTCTCAAATACTTGATCGGACAGAGATCCGTCTTTCTCAGCATATCAAGATCGAGAGTATGGCTTTGAGAACCGGCATACAGTCTGACCGGAATGTTTATGAGTCCGAAAGTTATCGAACCGGACCAAATAGGCTGCATTTCAGAACCTCCTTTCCAGTAGGAATCAATATGTTAAAGGCTATCACCTTTCTTGGAAACAGACAAGACATATTGCCCGCCGGCCGGACATAATTACCCCCTTTATACCGCCAACAAATTCCGTTAGAGCCGGTCACAAACTGCCCGTCTATTTGATCGGCTCTTTGGGAGCGGGGGGAACCTTGGCCCCTTTTTTGCGGGCCTCTGAAAGTCCGATGGCGATCGCCTGTTCTCTACTCTTAACCTTTTTCCCGCTTTTGCCGCTTTTCAGTTCCCCTTTTTTCAACTTCTTCATGGCTTCCCTGACAGTCTCCTGCGCTTTCTTACCGTACCTGGCCATTTCGTTCTCCTCTTTCAAGTTGTTGTCTCAATTTATGATATCTGCGATAACGTTGCAAAATAGATGCCGAAGCATAATCTGTAGTAATCTCAATTAGTTAGAAAAAAGCCTAATGGATTCTTAGGAAAATCTGACCGGTCCACAGGGAAAAATTCCGCCTTTAACGATCTTCAATTGCATGCTTGATGAGACAATTTGTCGCTTGACAAATTCATAGATGATTTTAGGTCTGATCTGCAAAGCAAACGATCAGCCGGTCATTTCAGGGAGTGAGAAATAGAACGATGCACCTTCATTGACTTTAGCCTGCGCCCACATTTTGCCGCCGTGCCTGTTGATAATTCGCTGGCAAATGGCAAGACCGAGGCCGGTTCCCTCGAATTCATCTCCCCGGTGCAGCCGATGAAAGATTTTGAATAATTTGTCTGCCTGAGCCATATCAAACCCGGCGCCGTTGTCTTTTACATAGCAGATGAGTTCATTTTTTCTGCGGCTGCAGCCGATCTCGATTGCCGGCGCCTCTTTATACTTCGTGAATTTAAGCGCATTCGCAATGAGATTATAAAGCACCTGACGGAGCAGTATCGGATCTCCATGCACAGAGGGTAGCTCCTTTATACGTATCGCAGTTTTGTCGGATGTGAAGCTCTTGAGCTCTTCCAGGACGTTTCTTACAAGTTCAGCCATATCAATATCTTCGAGCTTCATTTCCTGCTTCTCCGAGCGCGAGAATGCAAGAAGTTCGTCGATATACCGGTTCATTTTTTCGGTTTCTTCACGTATCGTATTAAGGTTCTCCCTGCCTTTGTCGTCAAGCTGGTTCGAACAATTTTTCATCAGCAGTCGGGAGAAGCCGCCGATCACGGTCAGCGGGTTGCGCAGGTCATGTGAGACGGAATAAACAAAGGCCTGCAGTTCTTCATTGAGCGCGGTAATCTTCTCTATCTTTAGTTCGAGCGCTTTTTTAGTCTCCCAATCAAATATTTTCATCATGCCCGTTATTGTTACAGTAATGATTATTGCCAAAACAGCGCGCACGGCCTGCACCGGCATAAGCGCGGTCTCCAGGAATGAATCGGTATTGAGCCAATTTGAGGGGAAAAAATCTCCCTTTGGGACAATCAAACCGCTTAAGACACTGTAGATAATAAACGCTGAACCGGCCCACAAGAAATAATTTCCGGCTTTGGCCTCTTTTATGTTTTCTTCATGCCGGTAATAAGATAGAAGGCCGAGGCCGGCAAGAAGAGCTGCCGGGAAGCCGAGCAGGTAGCGCGCCCATATGCCTCCGGCTATCCAGAAATCGGAATATTCGGAGACGGAGCTGAATAAGACGATAAGGGCGCCGGCCAGATATATCCCCCAGGTGAAATACCCGGCGAGCTTTTTTTGTCCTTCGGATATTCTTTCAGAAAAACTTACAAGAAGAAGCTGCTTGCCGAATTCAAAAAGAAAAATGAAAGAGCCGACGAGGAACACCATCTTAACCAGGTCCACCGTTCTGCTTTGGTGTTCGATAAGCACCCACATACTCAGCCATTCATTTATCCCATGGACCAACCCGAAACCCGCCAGCAGCCACAATATATCCGCGAGTTTAAAGCCGGACCCCTTTTTCGGCTTAAGCAGAATGATAATCGCCATCACGAAAAAAGCCAGTCCGTAAAAGATAAAAAAACTATTCAGAGACCATTGAAGTATCCAATTCATCAGCGCATCCTCTCTTTATAAGCAATGAACGTTCAAAAGACTTCTTCATCTCCCTGTATATATCCGCTCAGCGGAGCGGGGGCATAACTCCCCCCCAACCCCCTCTTAACTTAAGAGGGGGTTTTTTAACCTCCCCTTAAAATAAGGGGAGGTTAGGAGGGGTTATGATTTTCCATGCTTCACTGAATCCTCATCTCTGTATATACTTCTACCGCAACGGGAAGCTGAACCGTGAATACGGTTCCCCGTCCGACTTCGCTCTCGACCTTAATCGATCCGCCCAGAAAGTCGACCAATCTTCCGACAATGTACAGCCCCAACCCTATACCTTCATGTTCGCGGGTGAGAGGATTTTCCAATTGGTGAAAGGGTTCGAAGATATTACTGATATCTTCCGGCGCAATGCCGATGCCGGTGTCGACCACGCTAAACTCAACACCGCTGTCACTCCTATGGATATCAACGGTTACGCTGCCTTTTTCGGTGAATTTTACTGCATTGCTGATCAGGTTAACGAGAATGACTTTCAATACTCCTGTATCCGTTCCCACAGATTGCAGGCCGGGATCAATTTTCCACACAAAGTCAAGACCCGAGTTTTCGATCACACTCTTGTTTTCCATTTTAATCTCTTCGAGGAGCTGAGGCAAATCGACCTCTGCGATTTCCGGCGCTTTCGCTTCAAGACGGCTGAGGTCGAGCACCGAATTGATGAGCTCGAGTAATTTCTTCGAATTTTTATCGATTTTCTTTAAAGCGTCAATCTGTTCTTCATTCAGGCCCCCGGCCACTCTATCGAGCAGAAGATCGTTATAGCCGATTATACTGACCAGCGGGGTGCGCAGCTCATGAGATACGAGAGATAGAAAATCGGACTTGAGACTTTCTGCCTGTTCCCTTGCAATGTGTTCTGCTTCTATTTTCGTTCTTTCTTCAGTGTTTCTTTGATCCGAGATAAACCCTTCAAGTTTCTCTCTTTTTAGCTCGTTCCCGGAAATATCCCTGTATATCAGCTCATCCGTATCAAAGTCATATTCCGGAATATCCGGATCGCGCCATTTCGACAGAAAAATCTGATAAAAGAGATCGAACAGACTGCTGTGGTCCGGAGAATGCTTGAAGATATATTCAGGCATATCCTCTTCGTTCAATACCGAGTGATAATACTTCATAAAGAGATAATCTCCGAGTATCGCAAGCTTGAGCAATGGCGTCTCCTCATAGAGCTTCAGTCTTATATTTTTCTGGAGAGCTTTAAGGTCTTTCAAAAAAGCTATGCTCTTCATTATTTCGTCCCTGTAACTTTCCGGTGTAATTTCAGGGTCGGGGATGCTTTTTGAACGGACACAGGCCCCTTCACACGTGGGTTTCAGAAGCATTATTTTTGCTTCACGGCAATTTTGTATCACCCGGTGCAAGTCCCCTTCAGGGTTTACAAATGTATCAAAGCCGGTTGAACCGATCAACAGCACATCCCGCACAAAGCCTTCCTGTTCCTTGAACTGTTTCACCTTCTTTTTTGCTTGAAGACTTTTTGCGTCGGCCGCAAGAACAAGGCCCATATCGATCATAGCCATTTTAGAGAATTTCCTGTCTTTCCAACTCCGCACCAAACCATTGAAAACCATGATCAGAATTACTGCAATCGCGATTTCCACAAAAATGAGGAAAGTCTTGTTGCTTTCGATAAGCGACCAGTAGGTCACGTAATTGTCTGCTATGAACTTCCCCGTATAAGGCAGTGAAAGTGCAATAGCAGCGCTCAGGACAAATATTAATATGTGGTAAACAATATTCTTTATGCCGTTAAACATGTTATGTGCCTCCTGCGTCTTGGATTCTGAAGCCTCCGGTCTTCAGGCGGATATACAGGGAATCAGCAGGGCAGGTTTTTAAGATTGGAACGGAAACGAAGACCTGACATGAGCGAGAGTGCAAGCCCGGCGGTTAAAGGCATGCTTGCAGATTTTGTAAAATCCTTCATGTGCATCTTTGTCTTCATGAGTAAAGCCTAATTTAAAAATGTGAAAAAACCGTGAAGAAAAGATGAAGAACTCAATGCAACAGTCTAAACGGGGAAGAAGATTATTCATTTCACCTGATGACAGCAGTCTGGACTGCAAAGCGGTATCGATGCGGTATTATTACTACGGCAATTAAATAGATGAAAGATGTCATGCTCCGACTTGATCGGAGCATCCAGTCCCTTATGGATTCCGTCCTCCGACTTGATCGGGGGATCAAGCCGGGGAATGACGTCGTTTTGGT
>JBFLXP010000198.1:0-6004 GCA_040757315.1 Nitrospirota bacterium | reverse complement strand
GGCCGCCGGTAGGCCTTCTCACAAAAGGAATGCCTTTTCCCGCGCAATATTCAATGTCGATATCGCCGCTCTGCTGAAATCGACCGATCGTAACGGACAGCCTGTCCCAGCCATACAGCCTTAGCGTGGGCGGCGAGATTTCCTTCCTGACCGCAGACGCGATTGCCTCATCCATCGCCATGTTGTAAAAGGCGCTGCACGAACCTTCATCGATAAGACGCCAGGGATCGAACATAAGAGACTATAAAACAGGGGCTCCGCTTGAATCAAGGAAAAGTGCAGTGATAATTGATATCACACGGGGGGCGTCATGGTGAGTTCGTCAAACCATGACACGGTCATCACCCCTCGACAGGCTCACTATGCTCAGGATGACACAATATGGATGCTTGCACGCACAAAGAGCGATTCGGTGATCAATGTATCGTACCCCCGTTGTCAATGCAAAATTTCGTATGGTATTCTTAAACATTAATGAAATGGGAGGTGAAGATGCTGAGAGCCATAGTCGGGAAATTTCAGAAATACACGGTTTGTTTGCTGCCGTTTCTTTTCATCTTTTTACTCTGTAGCACGGTGACGGGAGGAACGGCCGACGATGAGATCTTGCGGATTCAGGAGGCCTACGAGAATCTTCAGGATATCAGCGGCGGTTTTGTCCAGAAGAGCTATATAAAAGATCTGAAACGCACCGATACCTTCAAAGGACAATTTTTTATCAAGAGACTGATGATGAGATGGAGCTACACGGGCGAGAACGCTCAGGAAGTATTCATCCGGAACGAGGAGATCATTATTTACCAGAAAAAGGAAAAACAGGCATTCAAGGGAAAATTCGACAGAGAAACCTACGGACAGGCGCCGATAGCTCTGCTCGGCGGTTTCGGCAAGATCCGCGAAGAATTTTCCTCATCCATGAAGAATGGGAAAATTCTCTTGAAACCGAAAAAGCCGATGGGGGGGATCGTTTCGATTGAGATCGAGCCGTCCGACGGGGAATTCCCGATAAAGTCTTTTACGATTATCGATTCTCTGTCGAACAGAATCGATATGATTCTCAGTGGCGTCAAGATCAACACTGGTCTGGAAGATTCTTTTTTTAAGCCTTCGGTGCCGAAGGATGTGACAGTCCTTGAGCACGGCATCTAATCGTGCTGATACTCGGTATTGACACATCATGCGACGATACGGCGGCGGCCGTCGTTGAAAACGGCGCGACGATCCTGTCGAATGTCATATCGAACCAGACCGAAATACATAAGAAGTATGGTGGCATCGTCCCTGAACTGGCTTCCCGTCGTCACCTCGAGATGATATGGCCGGTCGTGAGGGAAGCACTGGACAAAGCAGGTCTTGCCCTCGACGATCTTTCCGGTATCGCTGCATGTTATGGTCCCGGTCTGATCGGGTCGCTTCTTGTAGGATGCTCTTTTGCAAAGGCCGTGTGTTATGCAACGAAGATACCGCTGATTGCGGTCAACCATCTCGAGGGGCACATATTCTCTTCATTCCTGGAGGAACCGAGACCCTCATTCCCGTTTCTCGCCTTAATAGCATCCGGCGGACACACCTCCCTCTACGTCACGGAGGGGTTTGGCAGGCATAAGGAACTGGGAAGGACAAGGGATGACGCTGCGGGCGAGGCTTTCGACAAAGTATCCAAGCTCCTTGGGCTTGGATATCCGGGCGGGCCGGTTATCGACCGTCTGGCGCAGGAAGGTAATCCCAGGGCGATAGATTTTCCGAGGGCATATCTTCCGGAGTCCTTCGACTTCAGCTTCAGCGGTCTGAAAACGGCTGTGGTGAATTACGTAAAAAAAGAAGTCGGGAGTCGGGAGGCGACCCCGGAACTTCTAAGAGACATAGCCGCTTCATTTCAGGCATCGGTCGTTGACGTTCTTGTAAGAAAAACAGAGTGGGCGATGAAAAAAAAATGCATAAAACGGGTCGTCCTCTCAGGCGGGGTGGCTGCCAACGGCGAATTGCGGAGAAGAATGAAAAAAATGGCGGAGGACAGGAAGGCGGAGATATTCATTCCATCCCTCGCTCTGTGCACGGATAACGCGGCCATGATCGCCGCAGCGGGGTATCATCATCTAAAGGCGGGCGATGTTGCAAAACTCGATCTGAATCCACAGGCTTTCCTGCCGCTGTGATACAATTGTAATCTCGTCTGCCGTGGTTCATCAGACTTGCCTATGGAATCAGAGCCTCACTGGAAATAGCCCTTGACAGTCCGTCATTCCCCGACTTGATCGGGGAATCCAGTCTTTTCAACGGTTCTGGATTGTCAGGTCAAGCCGGACAATGACAGAATGAAAGTTTTGTTGAACGGGTCATCATCCATATTCTCCATTCCTTTTCGCCTCGGCGATACCGCCCGAGTGCGGAGGTGAAAGGCTCTGGGACACTAAATAAACTCTGCACCGACTTTGTAATAAATATCCTTATACTTCCGGCTCCATTTCACTATTGCTTCCCTCGGGCATGGATGCAAACCCTCCCGTATCGTTATCTTCTGGCCCTCCTGCAGAGCCTCGGGTGTGATCATAAAGAATCCCGATTCGCTGATATTGAAAACGACCCCGTCAAAGACATCGCCTGCGGTTTCAGATTCTCTCGTATACTGAACCGGATTGATGACCGAGCGCCGCTTGTTTTTTCTGGAGGGGGGTTCCATTTCTCTATCCTCCCTTTCTTAATCCTATTTTCTACATTCTTGGGGCGATTTCGCAATCCTACCTGGGTAGGGGGTCCCTCGAGCTGAGAGCAAGGAGCAAACAGTGAACAGCAAGAATGTTAAAGCCAATCCAACGATAACAGTAGTGAACGCTTGATTTATGGGTCATTGCGAGCACCTGAAGGGTGCGTGGCAATCTCTACGAAAAAGGCGAGATTGCTTCGTTTCACTCGCAATGACATTTTCTTATCGCTGGATTTGGGTTAGAGATGGCGCTGAGGTTCGAGTAAAATAAAGGTAAAAATGGCTGGCGGGAAGAAGAATAGAATCAGGCGTGAACGAGAGACCGTAGAGGCGATGATAGATATCTATTGTCGCGGTATTCACGGCTCCCTCGGCGATCTCTGCCCGGAATGTCAAGCGCTGCGCGATTATGCCGGACGGCGTCTTGAGAGATGTCCTTTCCAGAGGGGCAAAACAACCTGCGCCAACTGTCGGGTTCATTGCTACAAACCGGATATGAGAGAAAAGATCAGACAGGTCATGCGTTATTCCGGCCCTCGAATGACATATCGCCATCCTCTTCTTGCGTTACTACACTTCGTCGACGGTTTCCGAAAGGAAGCGGACGGAAGATCTTGACTTGCTAAAACGGCCATAAGTGGCGATACACAGCCGTCATTCCCCGACTTGATCGGGGAATGCAGTCCTTTTTTCCGGATACTCCGGCTTGTCCGGATCTTCTTTGTTTTCAGCCTCAAACTCATCTTCTTTCCGTCTGTCTCGCCTTCAGGAGACAATCGGAAAGCAGCGAGAAGAATGAATAAGGTATAGTAAGAAAGTGAAAAACAAGCCTGCCGTGAAACGGATTGACCTCTCGTTCGTCGTCGTCGAATATCACTGCGTTGACGACATAAAAAAGTGCATATCTTCGATCCGGCACAGCGCTGACGGGCTCTTGCACGAGATTATCGTCTCTTCGAATTCGCCGTATCCGGTTGACAAGCGGAGAAATCTGGAGAGAGAAATGCCGGATGTCCGATGGGTTTTCAATGCTGTGAACCGGGGGTTTGCGGGTGCGGTGAATGCCGGTATAGCGCATGCATCCGGCTCGTGCATCGTCATCACAAACGCAGACGTTGTATTCAAGCAGGGAAGCCTTGCCTCAGCTTACCGGTATCTGACGGACCACCGTGATGCCGGAATCATCGGACCGAAAATTGTTGATCGAGAGGGAAACATCCAGGACTGCTGCCGGAGGTTCATGACGCCGTGGAGGTTTTCTGTCCGTTTTGCGAAGAGGTTGCTTTTCCGCAGGGACGTTGTGCTGAGGAAAGGGTTCGATTATGGGAAACTGCAGCCTGTTGACTGGATTGTCGGCGCATTTATGATGGTTAAAAGGGAGGCCATGGAAAAGGTCGGACTGATGGACGAGGATTATTTCCTCTATGTCGAAGACATGGACTGGTGCAAACGGTTCCGTGACCTTGGGTACAGCGTGATCTATTATCCCGGCCTCACCGTTGAATATAAAGCGGACAAGAAGAGCATCATGCCCCTCGTCTCCGGAGGTTTCATAAACGAATACACGCTGCATCACGTAAGGAGTTACTGGAGATTTCTGAAGAAGCACAGAATGTTTCTTGGAATAAAGAAGTGATGATAGATATCAGTATCAGATTAAACGCTTTCCTTTACTCCTGAAATGCCGCCCACTTCCGCTTATCTATCAAGAGAAGCTTCCCAAATGCGCGTACAATTTCGCCCGGAATACTTTGCGGCATACAAGGCCCTGTCAGCTCTCTCAATGGATTGCTCGACAGAGACGTCAGGGTCGAGGACCGTAAGACCGAATGATGCAGTAATGCGGATTTCCTTGCCTTTGTATTGAATACTGCTTGCAGCAATCCCCTCGCGCAATCGTTCAACAACATTTAACCCGGATTTTGAATCTGTGTGCGGCATGCTGATAAGAAATTCCTCTCCGCCATAACGAAACAGCCTATCGTACGGCCTAATGTGATCCATTACATGGCCTGCCACGGCGGATAAGACCTGATCTCCTGCCAGATGCCCGTGAACATCGTTGATCGATTTGAAATGATCCAGGTCCATTATGGCAATACAGGAGGAGGCAACACCGCGTTTAACAAACTCCTGCAGTTCGCGCAATTTAGTCAGTATTCCGATCCTGCTATAAGCGTGGGTAAGGGGGTCGTGATTATACAATAAATCTTCAAGTTCATGTTTCAGTGTCTGAAGCTGGAGACGCGTGTTATTAATCGAATTATTGAAGGTTTCGTAATCAAGAAGGGAAATTGTTTCACCGGTTGCTTCCGTCATCAGTAACTTTGCAGCAATCCGATGCATGCGCTCATGTTCGATTTCTATTGCAGTAAAACCCGGATGGTCCCTGAGTTCTTGAGGGGCGCGGTTGTAATACCATTGCCCAAAGCGGCATTTTCGGTGTGCATCCTTCTCCACATCGCGGCTGTCAGGCGGCATACGGCATACCAGAGTGCGCAAAAGAGACTCATACCATTGATTGTGGTTATAAATGGCTTGATCCAATTGCAATAGAATTCCCCGTAAATCGTTGTGAGTTATGTTCAGCATAGCCATTTTCTTGTTCTCGTTCTGACCTCGTATATTAATCTGCTCATGAATAAATCTTAGCACAAAATTACATCGTCGCAATCCATTTCTTGAAATATAGGGCTAACGATATGGGTGATGCGCAATCTCGACCTTCAGGAATCATAAAGATGCTGAAGGGTGAGGATTGCGATTTCACATCGAATTCATCAACCACAGATAGAAACAGGAGCAGGATGTGCGCAGGGATGGATATAATTCTATAGAGGTGTTTCTTCATGAACGATTTGCATCTGCTGTCCATAATGCTCCTGTCGATCTCGGCGAGCATCGACAATTTCGGAGCTGGAATATCGTACGGCCTGCGGAACGTCTGTCTTCCCTTGTCTCTTAACCTGTTTATCGCGTTTCTCAACAGTAGTGGCACTTTTGTCTCTATGCTGTCCGGCCGGGAGTTTTCAGGCCTGATGAAACCCAGAACCGCGGGCTATCTCGGCGCTCTCCTGCTGATCGGCATAGGTGCTTCGATTGTGGTTATGGAGTTCCGAAAAAAAGTATCCGAAGGTCTTCTCACGGGACTCGTTCCACCGCGATGGCTGCCCGTGTCCTAACGACCAGTTTATGATACCAAGGAATTGAGGAAATAGGGTGACACTCCAAAATGGGTTAGAGGAAAGGAGTGTCATCGATGGAACCAGTAGAGAGCGTACAGAAGAGCGCTCCGAGAAG
>JBFLXP010000197.1:0-6008 GCA_040757315.1 Nitrospirota bacterium | reverse complement strand
CACTTCTCCTCCTTTCCTCATACTCATCATACCCTATCCCCTTTTCATCTCCCACTGATCATCTGACGTAATGTTCCTAAACTCCCCGCTTTGTCATGCCGGCTCGCCCGCCAGACTCACGGCGGGCTTGTCCGGCATCCTTCTTCGCAAAGACAAAAGAAAGATTCCCGGCAAGCGGGAATGACAGCCTGCGGTATTTTGCTATCGCCTTTTGAATAGAGATTTCATTCAACATACATTTAATGGCGCCACCTCCTGAACACTTTTTCGAGTTTGTCCCGGTATGCCATGGAGAGAAGGACAATGACTATGGCGATTCCTACGAGCAGAGAAAAGCGGTAGTACTGGTGGTTGCGGAAGAAGATACCTCCGAGGGTGAGCATAACCGTCCCCAAAAACCTTCCCACGGTGCTGATCACAAGAAACTCGGCTGTTGCCATGGGACCGAGTCCCAGAATGTAACAGAGATAATCCTTCGGAAAACCCGGAATGAGGAACAAAATAAACACGAGCACGGCGGCTCTGCGGTGCTTCAGAAGGTAATCGTACCGTTCGATAGTCCCCCTTTTCACAAACTTCTCCACAAAAGGTCTTCCGAAGGTCTTGGCAAGAAAAAAAGCCAGCCACGATCCGAAGGTCAGCCCGACCGTCGAGAGGACGATGCCGAGCACTCCTCCATAAAGGTAGCCGCCCAGGAATCCCGTGACTTCGCCGGGAATGGGCGCGGCAACAACCTGAAAAATCTGAACTACGATAAACCCGAACCACGAGAGAGGACCAAGCGAATCGAGAAACGCCGCAAGCTCATCCTTATCTATGAAAAGATGGAACGCGCCGCTCGCATAAAGAACGGCAACAACCAGGAGAAAACAGACAAATACAAAGAGCTTGAGCCACGTGCCGTTCCGGGCCGCCTTATTACCGTTTACTTTTTCCGTTCTCCCACCTCTTGCCCGAATTTGTCAAAAAAAGGTTTAAGCAGGTCTATCGGAACCGGAAATATTATCGTAGAATTTTTTTCAGTAGCGATTTCGGTGAGCGTCTGGAGGAATCTCAATTGAAGCGCTGACGGCGCCGTGGCAATAATATTCGCCGCATCCGCAAGTTTCTGCGAGGCCTGGAATTCACCTTCTGCATGTATGATCTTCGCCCTTCTTTCACGTTCAGCTTCTGCCTGTTTTGCAATCGCTCTCTGCATTTCTTCAGGCAGGTCGACATTCTTGACCTCCACAGCAGTGACCTTTATACCCCACGGTTCGGTCTGAAAATCGATCACCTTCTGAAGGTCCGCGTTCACTTCTTCCCGTTTGGTAAGGAGATCGTCGAGCTGACTCTGGCCGAGAATACTTCTCAGCGTTGTCTGTGCAATCTGTGATGTTGCAAAGTAGAAATCCTCGACTTCCGTGATTGCCTTGATAGGCTCCATCACCCTGAAATAAACGACAGCGTTAACCTTGACCGAAATGTTGTCCTTCGTGATAACGTCCTGTGCCGGAACGTCCATGGTGACCGTGCGAAGGCTGACTTTCACCAGACGGTCAATTATCGGCCAAATGATGACGAGACCCGGACCCTTTACCGGGATTATCCTTCCAAGCCTGAATACGACGCCGCGCTCGTATTCTCTCAGAATCTTAATAGCACTTGACAAGAAATAGACGGCGAGAAAAACTATTACGATAAAACTCAATAGAGACGGCGCAAACAATTGCATAAACACCTCCCCGGTTTATACGGTTAACTTTCTCACTTTGAGTTTCAACCCCGATACTTTTTCGACGACTACACGGTCGCCTTTCCCAATAGCCTCATCAGAAGACGCGGCCCAGCGTTCGCCATGGAGTAAAACCATGCCGCTTTTCTGAGTGATGTCGGTATCCGCAATCCCCTCTACGCCAACGAGACCCTCCGATCCCGTTACCGGCTTTCTCCTGAATGCCTTGAAAGCAAGACTGATCGTGAGCGTGAAGAACAGGGTCGTAATAATGACCGCGGGGAGTACTACGGACAGAGAGAGTTTCATGAAAGGACCCGGCGACTCAAACAGCATGAGAGAGCCGATAATCATGGCTGTGATGCCGCCGATTGTGAGTATGCCGTGGGACACGATCTTGACTTCCAGAATGAACAGGATGATGGCCAGAATGATCAAGAGCAGCCCTGCGTAATTTACCGGAAGGGTTTGGAAAGAATAGAAAGCCAGGATAAGACAGATCCCGCCAAGGACACCGGGAAAGAGAGAACCGGGGTTAGTCAATTCGAAGAAAAGCCCGTAAAAGCCGAGGAGCATCAGGATGTAAGCGATGTTCGGGTCTGAAATGCGATTCAGGATTCTTTGTCTCAGCCCCATTTCCTCCCTGACAATCACTGCGTTCTTTGTCTGCAGAACTCTTTCCCCAAAAATCGTCTGCACCTTCCGGCCGTCGCTCTCCGCAAGAAGCGAATCGAGGTCCGCAGCGATCATATCTATGACGTCCTCCCTGAGAGCCTCCTTTTCCGTGGAAGAAATGCTCTTTCTCACCGCGTCTTCAGCCCACCTGGCGTTTCTGCCCCTTTTCTCGGCAATCGACTTAATATAAGCCGCAGCATCGTTCGTGGCCTTCTCGGCCGTCGTCTTGTCCATCTTCTCGCCGATACCTACCGGATGGGCCGCGCCGATGTTTGTGCCCGGTGCCATCGCGGCAATGTGCGCGGCAAGAGTGATGAACGCTCCGGCAGAGGCCGCCCTGCTCCCGGACGGTGACACATAGACGATCACGGGTGCCTCGCTCCCCATAATATCCTTCACACTGGCTCTCATGGACGTGTCCAGACCGCCCGGGGTGTCGAGTTCGACCACGATGGCCTCCACTTTCTTTTCGTTCGCCAGTCGAATCGTCTTGCTCAAGTATTCCGATACCACAGGATTGATAACTCCATTTACTGTGATCACTATCACCTGCTTTTTGTTCTCCTCCGAAAAGGAAGGGCTTGATACGAGGCATGCCGTTGCGAGGCAGATGATATTGAAGAGTACTGGGGCAAACCTGAAGAACATAAACTTTTCCTTTAACATAAAAGCCTAACGCCTCTATTTCTGAATTAAATTATAATAATTATGCTAAAATTCTGCAATCCTTACTTAGAGTCCGTCCACAAAGTCTTATTTTGTCATTATCCGGCTTGACCGGATAATCCAGAACGTACTGAAAAGACTGGATTCCCCGATCAAGTCGGGGAATGACTGATTACACGGATACTTAATTTATGGACAGACACTACTTGTTCTATTTTATATCGTTATGCGGAGAAAAAGGCGATAGAAAAATTCGATGGATAAGAACTGTAACTTAGCTGCCTAAAGGGGGGTTTGTGAAAGAGACATGGGGAGCAGCATATTTCTTGACTCTCACCTGTCTTCCCCGAACTTCGATCCTGCCTTCTGAAAACAGTCTCACAGCCTCAGGATAAATTTTATGCTCCATTTCGAGTATTCTTGCCGAGAGAGAATCTTCCGTATCGCCCTGAAGAACCGGCACTGCCGCCTGTATGATAATTGGGCCCGTGTCCACGCCTTCATCAACAAAATGAACCGTGCAGCCGGAGACCTTCGCGCCGTATTCGAGTGCCTGTTTCTGCCCGTGTAGTCCCGGAAAAGACGGAAGAAGAGCAGGATGAATATTCATAACTCTGTCAGGGAATGCCTCTATCAGCGGCTTGCCGACGATCCGCATGAAGCCGGCCAGCACGACCAACCCGACATCCGCCGTCTTTAATGTATCCGCAATCTGCCTGTAGTATTCGTCTCTTGATGCGTATTCCTCGGGTCGCATTACGCGATATTCGACGCCGTGCTTTCCGGCACGTTCGATCGCGAAAGCAGACGGATTATCGGTTATCAGCAACGCAATTTCCGCGCGGAAAGCACCCCGCTCTATTGCGTCTATAAGGGACTGAAAATTCGATCCCCTGCCGGACGCAAGAACGCCGATTCTCAACATTCTATTATTATTTCTCCTATTCGTCTTCTGGCGGATTGTCTCATCTCATAACACCTGGCTGTGTAGGCGCTCAAAAGGGATGTCATTCCCGCAAGCAAAGCGCGTCGGGAATCCTTCCGAGAATAAGGAAAGATTCCGGACAAGCCGGAATGACAGACTGATAGACCGGCAAAGCTCTTTAAGCACTTGTTCAAGTGACACTGCAGCTACAGCCTGACTTCGATATGAGCTTTCTCCCGTAAGCTCTTAATCAGATTCTTATAACGCCTCATGAATTGTTCTTCTTCAAGTTGTCTCCTCGCGGTCTCCTTCACTTCAGCCGCACTGGGAGCACCGGTCTTCCCTTCCAGCATAACTATGTGTACGCCTCTCTCCGTCCGGAAAGGATTGCTGACATCACCCGGTTTCAGCGACTCAAGCACTGTCAGAAACTCCGCTGCCAGTACGCTTTTCTTGACGTTGCCAAGGTCGCCGCCGTTCTTCGCCGTCGCGTCTTCCGACATCTCCCCTGCCACCACGGAAAAATTCTCTCCCGCTTTCAGCCGCCTGTATGCCGTCGCCACTTTCTCATCCAGCAGTTGCTTCTCGTTCTCGTCCTTCGGACCTCTGAAGAATATCTGGCGCAATCTGAACGACTCAGTGTCCGCAATGTCTCTATTGGTCTCTATATGCTTCTTCACGAGGTCATCGGTTACCACGATCTTATTCCGGACCTGTCTGTTAATATACTGGCTCACAAGTATCTGTTCCGAGAGCCGTTTCTTGTATTCCTCCAGGCTCATCCCTTCTTTTTTCAGTGACTCCTCAAAAGCCGCATCATCCATGGAATACTTCTTCTTAATATTGTCCATAGCTTCTTTTACCTCTTCCGGCCCCACTTCCATGCCGATCCTCCCCGCATCCTGGATCTGCAGCCGAAAGTCTATGAGTTTTTCGAGGAAGATGGGCTCATTCTCCTTGAGAACCTTCAATCTTTCAGTTTCGCTTATCGTTCTCAGCTTGTCTCCGGCATCCGATTCCATCATTTTATACAACTCGCTCCAGGTTATAACCTCTTTATTCACGACTGCAACAACACGGTCCAGAAGAATCGCGGCATCGGTCCGACTCACTGTGAAACAGACAAGCAGAGCGACAACAATCGCTCCGAGGACATGGACATCCGATCTTTTTTTCAATAATTACTCCTGTCTTTCTTGAAGCACGGTTCAGGTTCAGAGATGTTTTTTTATACCATAAGAAAGAAGGCAAACTCAAGGAAGTCACTTTTGAAGGGCAGATGTGATGAAAAGCCTTTTGAGCGACTCCTTGACATGCGATTACCATGGGCGATGGGCATGTATTTGAAATACACGTGTGGTTTGAAGTGCCGTCAGGTGAATATGGATCATCTCCTGTCGCATTCAAAAGGTTTTTTCAGCATGTCTGCCCTTCATTTTAAGCAACTGACCGGCAAATTCAGGCTTTCTCTATCCTGATCTTTCCCGCCCCGCTCACACGCTTCAGCACCGTGGCGTCGCCCAGGATTTTCCCCACAAGATTCACCTCGCTTGCGGGCACAGGATCCGGTCCCCTGCTGATCGGCGTCGGACCGAAAAAAATCGCCAAGGCGTTTCCCGGCGGCCAGTATCCGATGTCCCCGATCTTCACCTTAGTCGTCGCTGTCTCGTCGAGCTGCATCTCAACGGGAATCTCAAAGTAGAACTCATCGCCCCATTCTTCGGGCGTCGCCTCGATCGGAAGAGCATCGTAAATCGCACGGGCTGTTTTCGTTTTCAACAGGTTTGCGTACAGTATTATATCTTTGATTGTGATCTTTATTTTTTCCACCAGTGTCCTCAAAGTATTCCGGATTTTTTTCCATTATACAACATCGGTATCCTGCCTGCAGCGGAGGCAGGATACCCAGTCTGCCTTGTCTACATGGTCTACTCAGTTCTATTTCTCGGAAATCCTCTTAAGGTCATGAAGAAAGGTCGCCGTCAAAGTTCTCATCTTCTTCACCGGCAGAAGAAGACCTGAAGCGCC
>JBFLXP010000196.1:0-6038 GCA_040757315.1 Nitrospirota bacterium | reverse complement strand
AAATGGCTCCAATGCCTGAGGGACATTTTACACAATAAAAAGATCAGTATTGAAGGGATCAGAAAGCTCCTCGACTACGCGCAATGCTGGGAATTGACAGAATGCCCCGCCGAGATAAGGGCTGACTGTCCTATGTATATGGACACAGGCAAAAAATGCTGGGAGCAATATAGAAAGATATGCCAGAAGATTCCGGACAAAATATGTGCGGACTGCATTGTCTTTTTATCCGAGTCCATTAAGAGATAAGCATCTCAGATCTTCCTGCAGGAATCGTCCATGTTTCCTCTCCATTTTCATTCTTGTGGAAATCATTTATAAATTGAAATTTTAATTTATATAATAACCGAAATATGAAATTGACAAAATAGGCCTAATATGTTTTTTTAAATTGACGGCATCGGAAGACTTCAATTGCCGCGTCTCAAAAATCACCGCCCGCAAAATGAATACGGAGAGACCTTCTTCAGAGGAGGCCATGAAGAAAACAGATATCTCGGCAGAAATGGTTGATTTGAACGAGAGACGAGAAGCGCTCACGTACGCCGGGATATACGACTCTCTTTCTCCGGAGTATGTTTCTCCCGAACAGATGACAGACTTCATGGATCGTTTGCAGGACATGGGGTTCAAGGTTATAGATGAACAGGAAGAAACCGCCGGCGGGGAGGAAGCTTCAGAAGGGGAGCCGGGAGAATATGAAGAGACAGAGGATCTCCTTAGGACTTATTTTCGTTCAATGGGAACAATCGGAGTGCTGACTAAAGACGAAGAACGGGAGATTGCCAGAACAATAAAAGAGAGCAAGCAGAGCATTAGAAGATTGATTGCCGTATTCCCCGTATACAGGAAAGTCAAAGCAAGTCTGAATGGCAGAAAACAAAAGGGACCAGGCGATTCGGATGATGCCGTCATCGTAAGTCTGGAAGTGCTCGCCAATGTCATGAAAGATATAAAGAACGCTAGCGGGAAGATTGCAGAATACGGGACGTTAAAAGACTTGGACGACGTGATAAAAGAAAAAAGTGGGAGGGGTATCGGAGAATTAGAACTCAAGAAGGAATTGCTGAAGGAATACCAGCGCATCGAATCAGAAGTCGGGACGACAATAGATGAATTTACGGCGAAATATGCAAGGATCATGGAAGCAAAGCAATCTGCTGACGATGCTTTGAACAGACTTATAACTCACAACTTGAGATTAGTGATCAATATTGCCAAGAACTACGTAGGGAAAGGGCTTCCGTTGCTCGATCTCATTCAGGAAGGCAATATCGGGCTGTTCAGAGCGGTAGACAAATTCGATTATAAGAAGGGTTATAAATTCAGCACCTATGCAATATGGTGGATAAGACAGGCGATCACAAGGGCTTTGATAGACCAGACGAAAACGATCAGGCTTCCCGTGCACATGGTTGAATTTTACAATAAGGTTAACAGGGCTTGTATGGAACTGGCGCAGCAGCTCGGCAGACAACCTGCAAAGAAGGAAATAGCTCAAAGAATAGGCGTTCCCGTAAAGAAAGTTGAGCTTTTGTTAAAGGCACTGCAGGTCCCGATGTCTCTTCAGACTCCGGCGGGCGATAGGGGCACCGTTGAAATGTTCATTACCGACGACGATAGTCCCTGTCCCTACCTTGAGGCAGCAAGAAATGAAATTACCGAGCAAATACTCGGGATTCTGCAGACCTTGACTCCGAGAGAGGAACAGGTCATAAGAATGAGATTTGGAATCGGTTTCGATAGAGACTATACTCTTCAAGAAATAGGGGAACACGTTTCTCTAACGCGTGAAAGGGTGAGGCAGATAGAGCGGGCGGCTTTGAAGAAATTGAAACACCCAAAGCGGCTTCGTGCATTGAAAAGCCTGGAATTATAGTCAGGTTGCTTCCCGTATGTTTGCAATTCTCTCGACGGGAATGACGATCCATCCCATTTCCCCTTCGAGATGCACCTCTTCCTCTCCGACTTCTATGAGTATGCCGGTATAGGTAATACCATCCTCTGCTTCCACAATCACACTCTTGCCTATAAGGTCCATAACCATGCTGTTTCGCCTTCCGGATGACTTGAATTATACAGAGGCGGCCGGAATTTGGGCAACAGAAAAAGTTGCGACTACAGTCCTTCAGCCGCAGTTCACAAGAGCGTCCTATTTTGATAGACTGGAATGGAAAACATGAACCAAAAAAGGAAGGGACCCGACGACTCATGAAATCAAAACTCGCTCTTGCCATTACTCTTTGGGGATGGCTTCTCTTTATATCCTGGCTGGCGTATGACTTTGTCGTATACAAAAACCGCTGGTTCACTCATATTTTCGATCCGGGCCAGCAATACGAGGTTTATTCCTTTCACGTGCTTATCATCCTCGTGCCTTTTCTTTACACATTCCTGGGATATCTCGTCAACGAGAGAGAAAAATTGCTGGAAAAAATCAGGGAGTCGGAAGCGAGATTCCGCGAGCTGTCGCTTCAGGACGATCTTACCGGTCTTTACAATAGAAGAGGATTTCATTTCCTTGCCGAACAGCAGATCAAGGTGTCCAACCGGACAAGACAGAAGATGCTGCTCTTGTATCTTGACGTAGACAATGTGAAGTGGATAAACGATACGCTGGGGCATTACGAGGGCGATAAGGCGTTACGGGATACCGCGCATATTCTCAGGAAACATATCCGCCAATCGGACGTCATTGCACGGGTCGGCGGTGACGAGTTTGTCGCTCTTGTTGTTAAAACATCCGAGGATCTGCCTCAAGTCCTCACTGATCGGCTGGAAAAGAGCTGCGAATCGTACAACGAGGGAAAAATGAGCCGGTTTCCCCTTACCTTGAGCATAGGGGCTGCGGATTATGACCCTCAAGATCCCTGCTCCATCGATGAACTTCTTGACCGGGCGGATAGGGATATGTATGAGTACAAGCGGAAAAGAAAGAGCGCCGGGTAACAGTGCGGCGATAAATGGTAGGGGCAATTCATTATGAATTGCCCCTACATATAATCGGAATGCGCAGCTTAAATATCGTAGTACAGGAAGAACTCATACGGATGCGGTCTCAGTCTCAGCGCATCCACCTCTCTCGTCCTCTTGTAGCTCAGCCACATCTCTATGACATCCTCTGTGAAGACGTCGCCTTTCTTGAGGTAGTCATGGTCTTTTTCGAGGCAGTCGAGCGCGTCTTCGAGTGAGCCGGGAAGGCTGGGCACTTTTGCAAGCTCTTCGGGTCCGAGTTCGTAGATATCTTTGTCGAGAGGTTGTCCCGGGTCGATCTTGTTCTCGATGCCGTCGAGTCCTGCCATGAGCATGGCCGGGAATGCCAGATAGGGGTTGCACGACGGATCCGGGAACCTCACCTCGATCCTCTTCGCCTTCGGGCTGGGAGAATACATCGGTATTCTGATCGCGGCAGATCTGTTCCTGCTTGAATAGGCCAGGTTGATGGGGGCTTCATATCCGGGTACGAGCCTCTTGTAAGAATTTGTCGTCGGCGCAACAAAAGCGGCAAGCGAAGCGGCATGTTTCAGAATTCCGCCGATATAGTAAAGCGCCATCTCCGACAGTCCGGCATAGCCGTTTCCCGCAAAGAGAGGCTTGCCGCCTTTCCAGAGGCTCTGATGCGTATGCATGCCGGAACCGTTATCGCCGAACAGGGGCTTCGGCATCAGGGTGACGGTTTTTCCGTTCCGCGCAGCGACATTCTTAATGATGTATTTGTACATCATCAACTTGTCCGCCATGTTCACAAGGGGTGAAAACCTCATATCGATCTCGGCCTGCCCGCCTGTGGCGACTTCGTGGTGCTGCGCTTCAATAGCTATACCGGCTTTTTCGAGCTCCAGCACCATCTCGGTCCGGATGTCCTGTTGTTTGTCCATGGGAGGCACCGGGAAATAACCTTCCTTATGTCTGGGCTTGTATCCGAGATTCGGGTTCTCTTCCCTGCCCGAGTTCCATATGCCCTCGACGGAATCGACAAAGTGGTAGCCGCTGTTTGGGGTGTAGTCAAACCGCACGTCGTCAAAAATGAAAAATTCCGCTTCCGGGCCGAAATATGCGGTATCCGCTATCTTCAGAGATTTCATATACGCCTCCGCCTTCTGCGCAACATAGCGGGGGTCTCTCGAATAGGGTTCCTTTGTGATCGGGTCTACGACATTACAGATAAGACTTAGAGTCGGATGCTGCGTAAAAGGGTCCATAACCGCTGTCGTAGGGTCCGGAATCACGAGCATGTCGCTCATATGGATCGCCTGCCATCCGCGGATTGATGAACCGTCGAAACCCAGACCGTCCTCGAAGAGGCCTTCGGAGAGCTCTTTCGCCGGGACCGAGAAATGCTGCCAGAGCCCCGGGAAATCCATGAACTTCAGGTCAACCATCACGACCTTGTTCTTCTTTGCGAATTCCAATACTTCTTTCGGTGTCATTGTTACTTCCTCCTTTGTATGATATGCGTCTGTATGATATGCGTCATCAACATTTATTGATTTGTTTCATCCGGCGCAAGCCGTTCATCAGGTATTTTCTGAACAGTTTATTACAACTCTCACCTCCTGTCATGAGATCTACACCGTATATCCGCTTTCACCGTGCTGAGATATATCCAGGCCGTTCACTTCGGCCTCCTCATCAACCCGCAGCCCGACAAATTTATCAATGATCTTCAATAGGACGACGGTGACGATAAATGAATAAACTGCCGTAGTCAGAATGGCGATCATCTGCGTTTTCGCAAGTCCATAATTTCCAAACAGCAGCCCGTTGCCTCCCGCCGGGTTGATCAGTGCCTGGGCGAAAAGGCCGGTCGCGAAACTTCCGACCACGCCGCCGACTCCATGTACGCCGAATGCGTCGAGGGAGTCGTCATAGCCCAACTTGCTTTTCATGTTAAGGGCCGTGTAACATACCGCGCCGGCCAGTAGTCCAATGACCAGTGAAGACATAGGGCTTACAAAACCTGCCGCGGGGGTTATTGTGGCAAGTCCTGCAATCGATCCCGTCGCCGCACCGAACATAGTCGGTTTTCCCCGGTGGAACCACTCGATAATCACCCACGTTAATGTCGCGGTTACAGCCGAAGTGTGCGTTGCCACAAAAGCCATCGTGCTCAAGGTACCGGCGGACAGGGCGCTGCCTGCGTTGAATCCGAACCATCCGAACCATAGTAGACCCGTCCCCAACACTGTCATAGGAAGATTGTGAGGATTCATAGCAACTTGCTGATAACCCTTCCTTTTCCCGATGACCAGAGCGGCAGCGAGCGCCGAGATGCCGGAGATCAAGTGTACTACGATGCCGCCTGCGAAATCCAGGGTACCCATTCCTTTTAGCCACCCCCCTGTGCCCCAAACCCAATGTGCTACAGGGTCATACACAATCGTCGACCAGAGGAGAGTGAAGACAAAAAAAGCGGAAAACTTCATCCGTTCGGCAAAAGCCCCGGTTATAAGCGCGGGGGTTATGACAGCGAACATCGCCTGATACATCATAAACGCAATATGCGGAACGGTCGGGGCATAGTCAGGATTTGGTTCGATTCCGACACCGTTCAAGCCTATCCAGTCGAGGCTTCCGATGACACCGTTGACATCGGGGCCGAAAGAAAGACTGTAGCCGATGAGTATCCATTGTACGCTGATAATCGAGATCGACACAAAACTCTGCATGATCGTACCGAGAACATTCTTGCCCCGTACCATGCCTCCATAAAACAGCGCAAGCCCCGGAGTCATCAACATCACAAGGGCGGTCGAGACAAGTATCCACGCCGTGTCCCCGGTGTCAATGCTTGATGCGGCAATACCCGATTGAGGGATATCCTGGCCGAAGACGCTTCCGGCCGCACCCAGCATGACTGCAATCATCAGAATGCCGAACAGTCTTTTCATACTTCCTCCTGGAATAGAATAGGTGATCCTTTTCCAGACTCTATATCCAAAATCATGCCAGGCATAAGATGTTGATTTATAAATGGATTTTTTTGTGCCTCATTATCTACCCGGGGAAACCCGACATTTTTGTGGGCAACGGCAGCG
>JBFLXP010000195.1:0-6051 GCA_040757315.1 Nitrospirota bacterium | reverse complement strand
CGGTCATTTATTGACTTGGGACGTCAGGGGCATATAGAATTTGAAATAAACCGGAGGACCGGATGAGGTATAGCGCTTATCTTGACATAGAGACCACAGGGCTGAGTCCTGTTGAAAGTGAATTGACGGTAATCGGAATCTACAGAGAAAACGGGACTGAAGGCCGTGTTATGCAGCTGGTCGGTGATGACATATCGCCTGACAGCCTTATGGCTGCGCTCGACAGCGTAACCAGGCTCTACACTTATAACGGATCGCGCTTTGACCTGCCCTTTATCAAGGCAAAGCTCAGGGTCGACCTCACCGAATGTTACAGCCACGAGGACCTTATGTATGCCTGCTGGAAGAAGAACCTCAGAGGCGGGTTAAAGAGCGTGGAAAGACAGCTCGGGATCGCGAGGGAATTGACCGGTGTTGACGGCTGGATGGCGGTACAGTTATGGTGGAATTATGTTAACGACGGTGACCGTGACGCGCTGGCGACGCTGCTTAAATATAACGAAGAGGATGTCCTGAATTTAAAGGTGTTGAGGGAAAAGCTGGGTGTCTGATCAGGCCGTGATGTCCACGAAGTTCCCCTTGGTATCTTCATTACCCTCGATCCTCTTTTTTGAGGTATAGACTGTCGAGGTCTTTCCCCCTGAGATATAGGACTTGCCGCATTCGGGGCATACCGACATCGAGAGTGTGACGGTTGAAGACGCCTTCATCCCTTTTTCTTCCGCCTCCTGAGCGTTGTTCCTGACATGCTCCTGTTCATGAGAGCTTACTGCTGCAAAGGCCGCTTCCGGGGACACACGGGTAGGGCTCTGAAAAGACACCGAAGGATCATCCGACCGGTCCTTGTATTTTCTGCTTTCTCAGGTCTTGCAGTCTTTCCCGCTGACGCCGTTGTTCTTGCCGGCCGGGGACGCTTCCGCGGTTGCCCTGCTGACCGAAGCGGACCTGTTTCTGCCGGAATAATCAGCGGGTTGATAAGAGGAAGCAGCAAGATAATAGTTACTGTTATATGGCTGTATCATATAACCTCTCACAAATCAATTTGTTTATCTTATCGGCTGGCATTGTCTTGCACTGAAGATAATGAGGGAATATTAGAGGTAGTCCAACGGTTTAACCGTTCCAGCAGTTCAAGCGGCTCAAACGGTTCAAACGGTCACTAATTTGATAACCACAAAATGAGCCGCGCTAAAAACGCGTCCTGTGGTATTCGTTCAATCTTCAGTGTCTTGTCAGCTTTTCTTTTTAATCCAAATAACACCCTCATGACATCAAACTGCCTGATGACAAGGTATAGTATAAATGTAATCAGGAATGCCGATGTGAGAATAAATAAGAACGTCATGAATATTCCCGCTTTCCACTGAACAGCATAATAGGCAATAACCAGGATAACCGTCTGGTGCAAAATATAAAACGGTAATACTGCTTCATTGACAAGCCCAAGAGCCACATGCCGTTTATTCAGTTTTTTCATACCCAGCCCCAGGATAGCCACTACCCAAACCCATCCTGTCACACTCCAAAATACCTGAAAAGCTACATACTTCCATGAATGACCGGGGGCAGGAATCCAGGTGCGATAATAAAAGGCTGTCAGAGCAATGAAGAATATGACTCCAATTAAAAAAGCTGAATTACTATGCTTCTTTATGATATCCCGCAGTGTGTTGTCCAAAGCCATATAGTGTCCGAAAGTAAAATAGACCAGAAATATCATGAGGTCTGCAGGGTAGAGATAAACTGGCCATACGATACGAAAAATAGACTCTATAGCAACAATGGCGACAAGGAAGAATAATATCCAGGCTTTTTCCCTGCGATATTTTTCTATAATGCGAACTCTCCGGAGTCCTTTCATCAGCGGTAAAGAAATTATCGAAATGACAAAGAGATACAGAACAAACCAGATATGATTTAGTGTGAAGTTGCCACCAGGATAAAGCCCTTCAAAGAAGTGAGGGTAAAACTGAAGATATGATCCATGAAACTCTGCCGAGCTCAGCCTCTCAAGATAAATCTGCGGGGGAATCAGAAATAATACTCCAATAATGATGGGCACAATCAATCTTTTAAATCGCTCTCTAATATAATCTCCTTCTGTCCTTACATGTAATGAATATTCTGAACTTGCACCGGCAAGAACAAAAAACATAGGCATTATCCAAAGATGAATAAAGCGGACAAATGTGTCCATGATAAAGCTTGACTCTGCATTATTGATATGCCAATTCCAGCTGACAAAGATCATGGATACATGAAAGCAAAAGACAATCAGCACTCCAATGAATCTCAGCCAGTCAATATAGTAAAGCCGACCTGTGTGATTATCGGTTTTCATTTCTTTAAGCTATCGATACCTATACAATGCAGGGATGAAGAAAGTCCAGCCCGTCCCTGGATAGAAAATTATAAACGTCCCTGCGGCTTTTTCCACTAAAAAAACAATGGTGGCGGGGTCCCGCCCCCCCACGACGGGTTCATTCTTTTTTCCGCAAAAAAGAACGAACCAAGAGAAAGCAAGATCTGCTGACTTTCATCCATGAAATAAAACAGATCAATATGATAAACATGTTCCGCTCTTTCAGAAGTCCAGGAAGGACTTATGAAAAACGCCCCGTGATTGTTTCTCTATCGGCCTGTTTCATTCCTGTTCAGTAAAATCTGGGGATTTGAAATCAAGTCAGAAGATGTTTCTTGGTAGTACCGCTTCTATTGACGAATTCCCTCCGGGAATCCGTCACGGATCATTTTTGCCCTTGACTTCCGGAGGCCTTATACGTGTTGGGCACCGTTTCCGAGACGTCTTGCAGCAGAGCAAATAGACGGCTCCAGGGACGGGCACGTCGGTTGGTGAAATCGAGATACTGAAAGACCTCTAACCTAGGATGAATCGATGTGTCGCGCAGCATCAACGGCACGATCCGCAAACCAGACCCCAAGGCAAATGCCCATTCGTACGTGACATATTCGGAGGCTTTCGAGTCTGGTGACAGGACCAGTATCAGAGCGCGTGACTCAAGGATCGTTTCATCGATTTCCTTGCGCCAATCAACTCCTGCCTCCAGAACATCGATGTCAATCCATCCGTCTAATCCTACTTCTCTCAGCCTGCCTTTGAGGTTCTCAGCAAAGTCACCGTCTTCTTTTGCATGTGAGATAAAAAACTTCTGTCGTTGGTTATCGGCGAGTGCTCCGGTTTCTGATGCTGAGACAGTCTGCTTCTGGGTTTTGACTAGTGTAGTGGGAGTACTTATGGCGGTTTTGGTCGGTCGCGGACGCTTAACAGCAGGCTGAGCGTGGACCTCCTTGTCCAAGGTCAGACGGTGGAGTTCGGCTTCGAGTACCTCGGTCAACTCTACCCATGCGCGATCTCTTTGCACTTCCGTCAATTCAGTGAATGGCTTTGCGTCCCTCGGCCACGCCTGGAAATACGCCAAAGGCGTATGCGCCCACGCGCACGCTCGCAAAATTATCGGAATGACTCTTGTCTTACCTCCTTCCACCCGCTTCAGCAATCTCGGAAGCTCTGTTCCCGCGATCCAGTCAGAAGCAAGGTAGTCAGCAGATACTAGAAGAATTGCGATGTTTGCCCTACCGAGTGCTGCATCGATCTCCGATTTCCATGAATCCCCCGGAGCTATCTTCTGGTCACTCCACAAATCGAATGCAAACCTCTTCTGCAACGGCGCGAGGTGTACCATCAACTCATCGACAAAGCGCTTGTCACGATGGCTGTAGCTTATGAATATGTACGGATGAGTCATCATTGATCTGTTTTACGTGCCTAACGTAGAATTGAGTGACGAGAGCCACTGCAAGATAACAACATGCCTCCAAACTAATTTGCACTCCTCATAATAATGCTACCTCAAAAAGTGTCCTGTGGCACTCGTTCACTGCAATGACTTGTTATAACCTCATTTCCTTTTAGGTTTCTTATTCTGTTCCTTAAAATATGTTATTTGTCTTTCAATCGTTTCCAGAATTTCATCCGAGACTTCGTCTCTTGCCAATAGGCCAATGGCAACTGCACGGGCTATGCTAACCTCATAATCAATGCCGTTATAAAAACCCATCATCCATTTTGAAGGACCTTTATCGTACTCATGAATATGCATGCTTAATTCACCGCTGCTCATCTCGTCTTTCTTCCAGTCCTCAAACATTTTGGACAGCTCAATCAAGTGTTTTTTAATCTCTCTTTCGTGTGCCTCCACTTTCAGTTCGTGAAGCTTCTTTCTTATACTTTTTGAATGTGCCATTTCTTATGATTCGATCCTATATTAAAGTTTCAATTATTCCCTGTTATGGTCTTCCCTTTTTTCCAGTAATCGGTAAATGTTGTGTATGTCCAATAATAGAATACTGCACTAATATTTCCCAAGAAGCCGAAAAGCCCCCACTCAATTTTATGTTTTGTTGTCTTCTTGTAAAGGTACATAGAACAGAAAATGCTAAGAATAATGAGTAACATAAATCCAATGATGTCTTTTATTCCATGCGGCAATGACAATAGCGCGTACATGGCGCCACTGTATGCAGCAATTATTAATATGATTAGAAGATATCGCATTTTATGAGTTATAACAGATATTAGACAGAAGGAGGCATATTCAATATGCCTCTTTTTGCATAGTCCAATATTATCTCTTTCTGTATAGCACAATATTGAATAAAATTATCTCTAACTTGCTGTTTTATTATAATTTTGAGAAAAGCCTGTTCGGAATTCACCAGAACTCCCTCAGCAACTGACCGGTTTGAAAATTAATAAGAGCGTAATAAATTCTACAGAAGGGCGCGATTTAAAAGCAAGATATATTTACGTGCATCATAAGACTTGGGGACAGGGTAAATCAAAAATAGTTTCAACTGCTTGAGCCGCTTGAACCGCTTGAACAGTTAACGGCTCATGCTGTTGGAACTGCTCAAGCTGTTGGAACAGTTCTTTCAGTTTAAGCTGTTGGAACGGTTCTTTCAGCTAAATATTCTCTGCCATCTCCCAGATGCCGCAGGGACAGATACCGGCGCAGAAGCCGCAGCCTATGCACAGGTTTTCGTCAACCACATATCCGAAATTGCCGTGCGCGTCTTCCTTCCTGCTGATGGCCCCATAGTAGCACGTCGCTTCGCACATGCGGCAGTCGCGGCACACGGCGCAGGACATGCAGCGGTCCGCCTCGGTCTTTGGCTTGAAGGGCTCGCCTTTGCAGACATCATAATACGAGGTCTTAATCTTGTCATACGGGACCATCGGCTTGGGTGCGGGCATGTAATAAGACCGTCCCGACAGCAGAGCATGAACGGCGTCCGCTGCCTTTCTGCCGTGACCTATGGCATGGGTAACCAGCGCGAGCTTTGTGGCGTCGCCTATCGCAAAGACTTTAGGATCTGAAGTATGTCCGGCCTCGTCAGCCTCGATCCAGCCCTGCTTGTTCGTATGCACCGACTGGGGGAGAAATTCGGTAAGCGGCGTATCGCCAATAGATACGACGACCACATCTGCATCAAGCGATGTGCCGTCGGTGAAATATATCTTCTTTTCCTTCTTCACGAACTTCTCCGTAAATTTCGGCCAGACGATCTTCGTTCCAAGTGAAGTGGCGATCTGCAGTTCAGCTCCGAAAGCAGCGGGCTTTTGAATATCAACCGCGGTCACATCCTTTGCGCCGCAGTGAAATGCCTGTGCCGCGACGTCCATCCCGACATTGCCTGCGCCGATGATGACGACCCTTTTATCTTTGAGCTTCGGCACATCGCCGATATTTATCCCTGCCAGAAAGTCATATGCGGAGACCATGTCATCCGACCCCGGCACGTTCATCATCCTCGGCTTGTGCGCCCCGCAGGCGACGATGACCGCGTCATGTTTTTTGTATATATCATCGAATTTATTCTTGTTCACCCTGGAGCCGAGATGGACTTTGATGCCTATCTCTTCAAAACGTGCAAGCTCTTTTTTAAGTATTTCCTGCGGCATCCTGTCGCGGGGGATGCAGAGCTCAAGTTTTCCTCCGAGCTTATCCGCGGCTTCATAAAGGACGATGT
>JBFLXP010000194.1:0-6070 GCA_040757315.1 Nitrospirota bacterium | reverse complement strand
GCACACAGCATATCTGCTGCTCTCGACGCCGGGCGCGTATCTCCTTGTCCTTGCTCTCTTCCTGTCGTCGGTTATCCTGATCAGCCCTGTCTCGGTGACGGCGATTGCTTTGAAGAAAAAAGAAAAAGGCATTAAGAAGCAGGAAGTGACAGAGGAAGAAATATCAGTGGAATATGAAGATCAGGAGATTCTCATAAGGGAACCCATGGAAGAGCGGGCGAGACCGGAGAATCCGGTGAGCGCTCTTCCCGAACCTATTGCGCCACGGCAAAGGGGAGGCTATGAACTGCCTCCTCTTGAACTGCTCGGTTCTCCTGATTCCATTGGTGCGCGTCCTTCCAAAGAAGAACTCCTGAACGACTCCGCGCTCATTGAACAGAAACTTGACGATTTCGGCGTCGAGGGGAAAATCGCCCAGGTCAATCCCGGACCCATCGTGACGATGTATGAATTCGAACCCGCGCCCGGCATAAAGATAAACAAAATTGTGACGCTTGCCGACGACCTTGCGCTTGCACTGAAGGCGCAGAGCGTGAGGATATCCCCCATTCCCGGCCGTGCAACAATAGGCATAGAAGTCCCGAACAAGCAGAGGGAGACGGTTGCGCTGAGGGAGATTCTTTCGTCGGAAAGTTTTAAAAAGAGCAAATCGAAGCTTACGCTGGGTCTCGGCAAAGAGATATCCGGGGCGCCGGTTGTGGCCGACCTCTCGAGGATGCCCCATCTCCTCGTCGCAGGGGCGACGGGCTCAGGGAAAAGCGTCTCGATCAATTCGATGGTCATGAGCATCCTTTATAAAGCTGCGCCTTCCGAGGTGAAGATGCTCATGGTCGATCCCAAGCTGCTCGAACTCTCGGCATACGAGGGGATTCCTCATCTCATCTCCTCGGTGATAACAAATCCGAAAGAGGCGTCCGATGCGCTGAAGAAGATGGTCGTCGAAATGGAGAGAAGATACAGGGTGCTTGCGGAGAAATCGGCCCGGAACATTGAAAGTTATCGGATGCATGCATCTGAGGCGGAGCAGCTCCCATATATCGTCATCATCATTGATGAACTTGCCGATCTCATGTTTACGGCGCCGAGCGATGTGGAAGACTCGATAACGAGGCTCGCGCAGATGGGCAGGGCGGCAGGCATCCACCTGATCCTCGCAACCCAGCGTCCGTCTGTTGACGTCATTACCGGAATTATCAAGGCGAACTTCCCGGCGCGGATATCTTTCCAGGTCTCCTCAAAAGTCGATTCGAGGACGGTCCTCGATTCGCAGGGCGCCGAGCAACTGTTAGGAAAGGGAGACATGCTGCTGATGCTGCCCGGAACCAAGGTTATTCGCGTTCACGGGGCGTATGTCACGGAAGAGGAGATAAAGGCTGTGAGCGACTTCGTCAAAGCCCAAGGCGGCCCGGATTACACTATCCTGGAAAGTATTCAGGCTCCGGAAGAAAACGGGGAGGACGAAGATACGACCGCAAGGGACGAGATGTATCAAAAGGCTGTCGAGATGGGAGAGATGACCGGCGAGATATCGATATCCCAAATTCAGAGGAGACTGAAGATAGGGTACAACCGCGCGGCGCGGATCATGGAACTGATGGAAGAGGACGGGCTTGTCGGCCCGCCCAAAGCTGCCGGAAAGCCGCGCGACTTTTTGCGGCGGAGAAGATGATAGGGGGGGACTATTAACATTTTCCAGGGTCTGTCTTTAGTTTCCGTGCCTGCCTTAACTTCGATCCTCCTCAAATACTATCAAAATTGGTATATTAGACCATGTGTGTGGTTGCGGAGGATATCGAAGCTGTCGATGTTAAGGTCATAGGATAGGCCGGACAGGAATGCTGTATGACGCGAGAAAATATAATAGAGATATTAAGAGCAGTCGCAGAAGATACTCTGCACAAATACAAGGCTCAAATAAAGGGAATTTTCGGTTCATTCGCAAGGGGAGAAGAATCGGAAATGAGTGACGTTGATGTACTCGTTGATTTTGAAGAGGGTGCCGATCTTTTTGATCTTGTCGGGCTCTCCCTTTTTCTGGAAGAAAAACTTGAAAGGTCGGTGGATGTCGTGCCAAGGGACACTATCAGGAGTGATGTTAGGGATATTATTCTGAAAGAGGCAATTTACATATGAGGGTGCCCGCGCTCTATATTAAAGACATCCTCGAATCGATGGGCCTTATTGAACAATTTATTGAAGGGATGGAACTGGAAGACTTCAAAAAGGACTTAAAGACGTCCGATGCCGTGATCAAGAGGTTTGAAAATATTGGCGAGGCGACGAAGCATATTCCTGAAGGAATCAAAGCAGAATATCCCGACATCCCTCGGAAAGAGATGGCAGGCATGAGAGATAAACTTGTGCATTTCTACTTCGGAGTGAAACATGAGTTGGTCTGGGCGGCGATCAAGAACAGAATTCCTGCAATCAAGCCTCTGATTAAGAACCTTCTGAATGACTTGGAGAATGCCGAACACGAAGTGTAAGTGAAGGCGTATGCGAGCTGAAACTCCTTCCCTCTTGTCGGCCTTCTTCCGGACGAACCTTTCTTGTGCCTCCGTCCAGTCCGTCAACGCTTATAACGGAGGACGGAAGCGGTTAGGATTTTTTGATAAATGTGCATCCAATTGCGCGGTAAGATGGCTATGAGTGCGATATATTCCCTGTTATCCGTGCCCGTCGAATTGGATAAGAGTAACAATTCACATAGAAATCTTGATTCTTCGTCTTTGCTGAATATTGAAGATTTACGAGTCAAAGGCGCATTGCAAGGGTAAGGCACAGTGTTAAAGAGTTCAACCGCAAATTTTCACATTCACAACGCCTGCCAATTGTGAACTCATTTTCTTGATCAATTTATTGTTGATCAATCACTTTTTTCAAATGAGCAAACCCTGAGGCTGCAGTGGGCCACCCGGCGTAAAATGCAATATGCGTAATCGCAGCCACAAGTTCTTCCTTCGTGAGGCTGTTTTCAAAAGCCTTCTTAAGATGAAACTCGACGCGAGATTTCACATCTGATGGTTGATAGCAATCTTCCGCCGCCGCATCCGCAGCAGTCGAGCCGTGGAATGGCAACCGGCGAGGTCACCCAGCCGCTGATAACCGCCTTTCAACGGTTGATCGACTTGCTCGATGAACAAAAGGACATTCCGATTCTTGCGCCGATCATCAAGCGGGAAATTTTCTACCGTTTGCTTGTGGGCGATCAGGGCGCTCGTCTGCGCCAGATGGCGTCGGCAGGAAGTCAGAGTCAACAGATAGCGCGGGCAATTGATTGGTTGAAGAGCAACTTCACACAGCAATTGCGTATTGATGACCTTGCAACGCAAGTCAATATGAGCACATCGACGTTCCACCATCATTTTCGAGCAGTTACGGCCATGAGTCCGCTGCAGTACCAAAAATGGCTGCGCCTGAACGAAGCGCGGCGGTTGATGCTCACCGATCACCTGGATGCTGCTGATGCGGCTTTTCAAGTCGGCTATGAGAGCCCATCCCAATTCAGCCGTGAGTACAGCCGCCTGTTCGGCGACTCGCCGTTGCGCGACATCACGAATTTGCGCCAAATGGCCAATAACTAATAGGAACTCATTCGCATGGTTGCTCATAGAAGTGTGTTTCTTTCCGGTTGAAACTTTATGCCTGGAGCGATAACTTGACTGTGAATATTAGATGAAGAAAAGTGATAAAATCTCGCCTTGCCTGTAACCGTCTGTGGGTATAGATGTTAGTCGCTTCTTACAGAATCATTTGCGGTGCGGAGTTGCCGGAGATCTAAACTTGCCGCCCTCATTTAGTCTTACCCTGCTGACCTCCAGAAATTAGGAAAATGGCGCTGTCCGTTATTCCGTCCTTCGTTATCTTGATGAACAGTTCCCACTTCCCCACGTTGTCCGGCACGGATGCTTTACCGCGATAAAGGCCGCCCCCCTCATCTGTAACGATCACCTTCGCTTCTGCCCCTATACCTCCTGCAGATCGGACTAATGCGGAAACATCAGCACCAGGAACATCCTTATCATCCCAGTCATGGACAATAAGATAGAACCTGTTCTCCCCTTTTGAACTACCGCGCGGCAGAAGGAGTTCCACGCTGAAATGGCCCTTTGCCGTAATGAGAAAGAGGCTCTCGCTGTAATGTTTGGTAAACCCGCCGGCTTTCTTGTCCACCCTATGAAAACGTGAAAGAAGATCATCTGTTGCGCAGCCTGTCCACGCTAACGTCAGAAGGATGAGCGATGCAAGTTTTATCATGATTCCGGTTGGCATTCTACGACGCTCCCTTTCCCTCTACCGGGTGACATTGACACCGAAGACAATCCGGTAATCTATCTCGTTCTGGATGCCGTTCAGATCTTCTATCATAGGGACGCTGTACGAACCGAAGAGCATCACGCTCTTCCCAAGGCCGACCCTAATCCCCGGCGAAAAGAGGATGAAGTTTCCGCCGCTGTCCGGGTCCTTGCGGCCGTTGATCTCCTCCTTTGCGGCCCACACACCGTTAAGCTCGCCGATCAGATCGAAAACGAAAGGTTTGACCATTGCCCTGTAGGAAAGTGAGACGTTATAGTTCAGGATGTCTCCGAGATCAGTATCCTGCGTCCCCTCGGTAACAAAGGTGTAAAGGATACTGCTATCGAAAGAGAAGCGGCCGAGATTTTTCGTAAAAGCAAAGCCTATCGAAGGGTCCCACGAACCGGAACCAGGCTGGAACTCCGCTTCGAATACTTCGCCATGGTCGTCTTTGTCGGAGGTCCTTCCTGTGGGCATCTCAACGCCGGCGAGAAGCGTCAGTAGAAGATCTCCCTGCCCCGAACTGAAAAGCCGCTGGTGGAGATGGACCGAAAGGTCGCCGAAGCCCTTTGCATCGCCATGACGGTGTATTTCGTCGGGGGGTTCGCTCTCGGAGATGTTGTTGCGATAGATGTAGGGAATGCGCAGATGGACGGTGAGACTGTCCATAACTCCATAGCTTAAGCCCAGAGAAGACGCTCGGATGTAGTCGACATTGTGCACCTCGCGATCCTGCCCCGCAAAGTCGACAAGCTTGTCATTGGAAAAAAAGTCGAATTTGATGAATTCCGTCTGGAGGTCAAGCCCCCATTGCCCTTTGTTCATTGCGGCAGCCGTTATGGTCGTGATCGGGCCGGCATGGCCGGAGGATGCTCCGATCGAAGCATGCGTTGCCCAAGCCTCCGTGGAGTGAGAAAAGAGAAAGCACAATAGAATTATTACTACGGCAATTAAATAATAGATGAAAGATGTCATGCTCCGACTTGATCGGAGCATCCAGTCCCTTATGGATTTCCCGGTCAAGCCGGGAAATGACGTCGTTTTGGTATTTACTTGCCGGAGTAATAATAAGCATTTTTTGATCATAGGCACTCCTTATAATTTATAAATATTGTACCCGCATCTTATTACTTTTCACTCAGTATAGCAAAAATAAAAACCGGATTCCCGGTCAGAGCTATTCAGTATGTATCTGCGTCGACAAGGCTGAATGCCTCACAAACACTTTTGCACAGAAACGATTGCCGATTGCCGGTATAATATTTAAAGGTTTTGTCCATAAAGTCGGTTATCTGTCATTCCGGACTTGATCCGGAATCCAGAACCTATTGATCTTACTGGATTCCCGTTTTCACGGGAATGACGCTTTCGATAATTAGCACGGCTTATGGACAGACACTGTTAAGTTGTCATTCCTGCGAATTTTGTCGACTCCGAGTTTCCTGCGCAGGATCCGAGACGGATATGATAGAAGACTTTCAAGATCTGCATCCAATATTGCAGGCGTTTCTGGCGACCTGTTTTACATGGGGCCTGACAGCGCTGGGCGCTGCGGGTGTCTTTGTATCGAAAGACATAAGCAAGAAGGCGCTCGACGGGATGCTCGGTTTTGCTGCGGGAGTGATGGTTGCCGCGAGTTTCTGGTCACTACTCGCCCCCGCCATCGAAATGTCCGAAGGAAAGGACATCCCTGCATGGATGCCTGCCGTGGCCGGTTTTCTTTTTGGGGGCATATGCTTAAGAGGCATTGACACAATACTTCCACATCTGCATC